>JACPWF010000017.1 GCA_016197155.1 Candidatus Omnitrophota bacterium
GACCTTAAACATCTTAGACGGCTTCTGGGTCGACCGCTGGGGAGACTCCGGCATTCCCAGAGACTCTTACGGTCATGTATTCACGCATCGGATCTATCGTGGCCATGATATGTATCCATTATTTAATGAAAGTCCAGTAGAAGTTAGAGGTTAGAAGTTAGAGGTTAGAAGTTAGGAGCGGGAAGCGGGAAGCGGGAAGTGACGGAGAGGATATGAGCCTTAAAATTTATTTGAATGACCGATTGGTCGAGAAGGACAAAGCGACCGTCAGCGTTTTCGATCACGGGCTTTTGTACGGGGACGGCGTGTTTGAAGGGATCCGTTCGTACGACGGGCTCGTTTTCAAATTGCGCGAGCACCTGGACCGGCTCTTTGAGTCGGCGCACACGCTGATGCTCGACATTCCCATGACAAAATCGGAACTGGAGCGCGCCGTCATCGGGACATTGAAGGCCAATCATCTGAAGGACGCCTACATCCGCCTGGTCGTCACGCGCGGCGTGGGGGATCTCGGCCTCGATCCCCGCAAATGCCCGCGGCCGACTTTGTTCATCATTGCCGACAAGATTTCTTTGTATCCCAAGGAATATTATGAAAAGGGACTGACCCTCGTCACCGTGCCGACGGTGCGGAATCACCCGGAGGCCTTGAACCCGCAACTGAAGACCCTGAATTATTTGAACAACATCCTTGCCAAGATCGAGGCCACGACCGCGGGCGTCGACGAGGGGATTTTGCTGAACGCGCAGGGCTACGTGACCGAGTGCACGGGCGAGAATATTTTTTTCATTAAAGGAAAATCGATCGTCACCCCGCCGCCGTACGTCGGCATTTTGAAGGGGATCACGCGCGACGTGGCGATGCGATTGGGAAGCGAGCTGGGTTTTAGCGTGCGCGAAGCGGTGTTCACGCGCCACGACCTGTACACGGCCGACGAGGTGTTCCTCACCGGGACCGCGGCTGAGATCGTGCCGGTGGTCCGCATCGACAACCGCGTGATCGGCGCCGGCCGTCCCGGAAAGACGACGCTCAGGCTCACGAAGGAGTTTCGAAAATTGACGCCGAAAGAGGGGGTGCGCTCTTAGCATGCTCTGCGACGAGTGCGGCAAAAATAAGGCCACGGTCCATCTCACCGAGATCGTGAACGAGCAGGTCACCAAGCTCAATCTCTGCGAGGCCTGCGCCAAACAAAAAGGGTCGGACGCCGAACAGCATTTCGGCATCGCGGATCTTTTGTCCGCGCTTTCGGACGTGGAGACGCACCCGCCGGTCCCAGGCGGCGGCCCCGCGCCGAAAAACAAGTGCGCCAACTGCGGTCTCTCCTACGAGGATTTCAAAAAAATCGGCCGGCTCGGTTGCAGTGATTGTTACGCGGCGTTCCGCGTGAGCCTGGCGCCGCTCCTAAAAAGGATACACGGCGCCCAACAGCACATGGGAAAATCGCCCAGCCCGTCCTTGCTGAAGGACCTCAAGCTTTCCGACAAATTTCACGAGGAGCTTGTCGCGGCCAAGGAAGCGCTCGTGAAGGCCGTGAGGGCCGAGGAATTCGAAGAGGCCGCCACCCTTCGCGACAAGATCAAGTTTTTGGAAAAAAAGATGAAAGAAAACGGCAAATGAGCGTCGACCACCTTTTGAAACAGGCCTGCGAATGGCTGAAGGGCACCGGCCCCAACTCGGACATCGTGATGAGTTCGCGCGTGCGCGTGGCGCGGAATCTCGAGAAACTGCCTTTTTCCCATTGGGCGAATAAAAAACAGGAAAAGGAAACGATGGAGCGGCTCGAGGATGCCGTGACGGGGGTCGAGCTCATGCGTCCGAGTCTTTCGGTGCGCATGGCCGAGATCGACGACGTCGACAAACAATTTCTGCTCGAGCGGCATCTGGTGAGCCGCGAACACATCACGCATCCGGAGTTTAAGTCGGTCGTCGTCGGCGACCGGGAGATCATCAGCGTCATGATCAATGAAGAGGACCACCTCCGCGTCCAGGTGATGCAGTCGGGCTTCAATCTCCAGGAGTGCTGGCGGATCGCCAGCCGCCTCGACGACGCGCTTCACAAAAAAGCGAAATTTGCCTTCAGTTCCGAATGGGGGTATCTGACGGCTTGTCCGACCAACGCCGGCACGGGGCTCCGCGCGTCGGTGATGCTGCACCTGCCGTCGCTGGTGATGACCAAACAAGTCAGCCGCGTCCTCCAGGCGATCACCAAACTCGGCATGACCGCGCGCGGCCTCTACGGCGAGGGCACCGAGGCCGAGGGAAATTTTTTTCAAATTTCCAATCAGATCACGCTCGGCTCCGCGGAGGAAGACATCATCGACAATCTCGAGCGCATCATCCGCCAGGTGATCGGCCACGAGGAAAACGCGCGCAAGACCCTCATGAAACAAAACCGCGAAGTCCTGCAGGACAAGATCTGGCGGGCCAACGGCACGCTCCGGAGCGCGTACATCATCAACACCAAAGAAACGATGAGCCTGCTCTCGATGGTGCGGCTCGGAGTGGACATGGGCCTCATCGGCGACATCGACCGCCGCGCCGTGAACGAACTTTTTATTTTGACCCAGCCCGCGCACCTGCAGAAGATCGAGGGAAAGGTCTTAAGCTCCGCCCAGCGGGACGTGAAACGGGCGAATTTGATTCGGAGAAGATTGGAAGGACGCTGACGTTATAGTATAATCATTCAAAGAGATCAGGGAGATTTTTTATGTTCAACAAATTCACCGAACGCGCGCGAAAAGTGATTCTCCTGGCCAAGCAGGAGGCCAAGCGTTTCAACCACGATTACATCGGCACCGAGCACATCCTCCTGGGGCTTCTCCGCGAGGGCGAAGGCGTGGCCGCGGCGGTTCTGCAGAGCCTGGGAATGAATCTGAACAACATCCGCCTCGAAGTCGAAAAACTCGTCCAGGTGGGGCCGACCACCGTCGTTTCCGGCGACCTGCCGTTCACGCCCAAGGCCAAAAAAGTGATGGAGCTGGCGATGGAGGAGGCCCGGACACTCGGGCACAATTACATCGGCACCGAGCACCTGCTTCTGGGCCTCATCCGCGAAGGCGAGGGAGTGGCGAGCCAGGTGTTCATGAACATGGGCCTCGACCTTGAGAAAGTGCGCGAAGAAGTGATCAAACTTTTGGGCTCGACGACGCCGGGTTCCCAATTTGGCCCGCCTCCTCCGCCCGCTTCCGGCGGTGGTCCGAGCGGCCCGGCCGTGAAAACGAAAACGCCCGCGCTCGACGCGTTCGGGCGCGACCTCACGCGCCTGGCCCGGGACGGCAAGCTGGATCCGGTGATCGGCCGCGACGACGAGATCGAGCGCGTCATGCAAACCCTTTCGCGCCGCCGGAAAAATAATCCCGTCCTGCTCGGCGAAGCGGGCGTGGGCAAATCCGCGATTGTCGAGGGCCTCGCGCAAAAAATCATGGGCAGTGACGTCCCCGAAATTTTGAAAGGCAAACGGCTCATCACGCTGGACCTGGCGCTCATGGTCGCCGGCACCAAGTACCGCGGCCAATTTGAAGAACGGATCAAGGCGGTGATGGACGAGATCAAGCGCTCCGAAAACATTATCCTTTTCATTGACGAACTCCACACGCTCGTCGGCGCCGGCGGCGCCGAGGGGGCGATCGACGCGTCCAACATTTTGAAACCCGCCCTCGCGCGCGGCGAGATCCAGTGCATCGGCGCGACCACCCTTGACGAGTACCGGAAGTACATTGAAAAAGACACCGCGCTCGAGCGGCGTTTTCAAACGATCCTGGTCGACCCGCCGTCGGTGGAGGAGACCATTCTCATCCTCCGCGGCCTGCGCGACAGATACGAGGCGCACCACAAGATCCGGATCCTCGATTCGGCGATCGACGCGGCCGCGAAACTTTCCGACCGCTACGTCGCGGGGCGTTTTCTGCCGGACAAGGCCATTGACCTCATTGACGAAGCCGGCGCCCACGCGCGGCTTTCGACCCACACGGCCCCGTCCGAGGTGAAAGACCTTGAGAAGCGGCTCGAGATGCTGAGAAAAGAAAAAGAGGACACGATCAAGGATCAGGATTTCGAAAAGGCCGCCGCGCTCCGCGACCAGGAACGCGAGGCCCGGCGTCTCCTGGACAAAACCAAAAAAGAATGGATGGAGTCGCGCTCGAAAGTGGAACTCGAGATCGGCGAGGAAGAGATCGCCAAAATTATTTCCAAGCAGACGGGCATTCCCATTTCCCGCCTCGAGGAAAAAGAGACCTCGAGACTTTTGAGGATCGAAGAGGAACTCCGGAAACGCGTCGTGGGCCAGGAAGAGGCGATCGCCTCCATCGCCCACGCGGTGCGGCGTTCGCGGGCGGGCCTGAAAGACCCGCGCCGGCCGATCGGCTCGTTCGTTTTCCTCGGTCCCACGGGCGTGGGCAAGACGCTTTTGGCGCGTGCGCTGGCGGAATTCATGTTCAACGACGAAAACGCGCTCATCACATTTGACATGTCCGAGTACATGGAAAAATTCAACGTCTCGCGGCTGGTCGGAGCGCCTCCCGGCTACGTCGGTTATGAGGAGGGGGGCCAGCTCACCGAGCGTGTGCGGCGCCGCCCGTACTGCATTGTCCTTTTGGATGAGATTGAAAAGGCGCACCCCGACGTCTTCAACATGCTTTTGCAGGTTTTGGAAGAGGGGCGCCTCACGGATTCGCTCGGGCGGAAGGTGGATTTCCGGAACGTGCTTCTCATCATGACGTCCAACATCGGGGCGGACCTTTTGAAACGGCAGGGCAGTATCGGATTCAAAAACCAGGAAGTGGCCACGGACTACAAGGAAATGAAGACCCGCCTCATGGAAGAAGTGAAAAAGACCTTCAAGCCCGAATTCATCAACCGCGTGGATGAGATCGTCGTCTTCCAGCGATTGACGATGGAGGATTTGAACAAGATCGTCGACATCGAGATCGGCCAGTTTGGCAAGCGTCTGGCCGAGCGCGGGGTGGAGATTGAGCTCGATCAAAAGGCAAAGGAATTTCTGATCGCGAAGGGATTCGATCAGATGTACGGCGCGCGGCCCCTGCGGCGCACCCTTCAAAAATATCTCGAGGATCCCATTGCGGAAGAACTGATCTCAAAGAAGATACGGCCGAACGAGATCATTCACGTGACGGTGAAAGAAGGCGAGGACCGCCTGGTTTTTCACCAAGGGGCCAATAGCGCCGCCGCGAGTGAATGAAATCACGGTTTAGCCGAAAGTCTGCCGCGCTGAAGTTTTTGCTGGTCGTTTTGCTTATGGGCGCGGCATTGTTCTTTGTCAAAGCCAAAAAAGCGGTGCTGGTCGAAAAGTGCGCGCGTCTTTTGCAGTCGATCGCCAGCCGTGAAACCGATCTAAACGTCCGCATCGGCAAAGTGAGCGGGCACCTTTTCGGCCGGGTGGAGTTTGGCGATATCTCGGTCGACGATCCGTCGCGTCCGCCCGGACAGACGGCGGTTTTTAGGGCCAAACGGATCCGGTTCCGTTACCATTTTTTGGATTTTCTGTCGAAGACATTCGATTCACCCCTTGAGATCTTGATCGAGGAGCCCGAGGTGCGCTGGCGGCCGCACTTGGGCGTGCGGAGGAGGTCTCCCTTTCCCTTTTCACGCTGGATGAGGGAAGGGCTTTTGTCGCAGAAGAGAAACCTCGCCGTGCGGATCGAAAACATGACCGTCGTGTGGGGCGCCCGCGAAAATAAGGCCGGAGGGATCGGCCTGGTTTTTCAGAACAACGCTTTTCACGCGGAGATCCCCCTGCATCACGTGGATTTTTTCGGGGCGGATCTCTCCTCGACGATCCGGGCCGAAGGGCATTTCGAGATCATGCCCTTTTCGCATGAGGAGAATCTGGCCGGCGTCATCGGGACCGAGGGGACCGTGATCAACTGGAAACCCCTGCCGAGCGAGTCGCGGTTTAATTTTGAGCTGTCCGATCGGAAATTCGAGGTGGTTTCGCAGGTCTTTGGGGGCCTGGCGCTGGACGGCGCGGTTGATTTCACCAAAGACAATGACATCCGTTTGACGGTGCGAGGGACGGCCGTTCCGCTGTCGGGGCTGGCCTTTCTGAATCCCTCGAGCGCGGGCGCGCCGGCGGCCGTTCCGGGAATGATGGACGTCGACATGAAGTTCGAAGGCAATCCCGGGGCGCCGAACACCGAAATTCACTGGCGGCTGACCGGCGGCGGTTTTTACAACAAAAATTTTAAAAGTCTCGACGTGAACCTCGTCGGCGTTTATCCGACGCTTTCTCTTTCGGATTCGCGCGTGCTTCTGAAAGACGGTTCGGTGATGCGCTTCGCGAATAAGACGCTTGAGTTTTCGGATTTATTCAGGCCCAAGGCGTTTGAGGCGCTTGTCAGCCAGGCCCAGCAGGACGCCGTCGCGTGGGGAGACTGGGAATTCCGCCGGCCCAGGGATTTGAACGACCAGCCGGAATTTTTGATGGAGCGGACCCTCGGGGAGAACGCGCGCCTCCAGTTCCGGCAGTTTAACGCGGACCAGGAGATGGACCGTCCGGAGTCGGATAAGATGGAGGTGGGCCTCGAATGGCATCTGCGGCCCAAGGAGGCCCTGAAGGTCGGGCTTCGGGACGACGAAAGATTTGTCGGAGTCGAAAGGAAGGTGAAATTTTGAGCGAAGCGATGGGACTCGGATGAGAATCGAGCGGTGGGTCACCGATTGCGGTCAACGCGTGATGGACGGCGTGCGTTTTGCCGGCGGCGCTTTTTATTTATTTTTGCAAACCCTCTTCTGGATCGCCCTGCCTCCGTTCCGCCCGCGGCAGAGCTACGAGCAGATGGTGAGGATCGGGGTGGACTCGCTTCCGATCGCCACGCTCACCAGTTTTTTTATCGGGATCGTGCTGGCCTTTCAAAGCGCCTACCAGATGCACAAGGTCAGCGCCGAGATCTACATCCCGAGCCTCGTGTCCATTTCGATGACGCGCGAGATCGGCCCCGTGCTGACGGCCCTGGTCGTGGCCGGCCGCGTGGGCGCTTCGATCGCCGCGGAGCTGGGGAGCATGAAGGTCACCGAGCAGATCGACGCGCTCGAGACGCTGGCGTCCAATCCCGTGAAGTACCTCGTCGCGCCGCGCTTCGTGGCCCTTTTCACGATGTTGCCCCTTTTGACCGTCTATGCCGATTTTGTGGGAATCTGCGGCGGGTATCTCGTCTCGGTCCTGAAGCTGGGTCTCTCGCCTTCGCTTTACATTAAAATGTCCTTCGACCCGCTTTCGCTGAAAGATATTTTTACGGGACTTTTTAAGACGCTCGTGTTTTCGACGATCATCTGCATCATTTCGTGTTTTGAAGGCATGCGGGTGGAGGGAGGCGCCGAGGGGGTGGGCCGCGCGACCACCCAGGCGGTGGTGACGTCCTTTATTCTCATCATTGTCTCCGACGCTTTTTTCACCGTGGTTTTTTATTTCATCACCTAGATGATAGAGGCCGCGAACGTTTCGAAAGGTTTTAACGGGCGCCTGGTCCTGAACCGCCTGAACCTCAAGGTCACCAAGGGTGAGACGGTCGTGATCATCGGGCGATCGGGATGCGGCAAGAGCGTTTTTTTAAAGCATGTCATCGGCCTCATGAAGCCCAATGAGGGGCAGATTCTCGTGGACGGTGTCGACGTCGGGGCCCTGCCGGAAAAGGAATTGAACCGGCTTCGGATGCGGTTTGGGATGCTTTTTCAAAGCGCGGCACTTTTTGATTCGCTCACCGTCGGCGAAAACGTGGGGTTCGCGCTCATGGAACACACGGATTTGAGCGAGAAGGCCATCCACGGGCGGGTCGAGGAGGCGCTGGAGCTGGTGGGGCTAAAGGGGATACAGGAGCTAAAGCCCTCGGAACTTTCCGGAGGCATGAAAAAACGCGTGGCGCTGGCGCGGGCGATCTGCATGCGCCCGGAGATCCTGCTCTACGACGAGCCCACGACGGGGCTGGACCCGATCATGGCCGACGCGATAAACGATTTGATCATTGAATTGCATGATAAACTGAAGGTCACCTCGATCGCGGTGACTCATGACATGGTGAGCGCCTACAAGATCGGCACGCGCATCGCGATGATGTACCAGGGCCAGATCATCCAGATCGGGACGCCGGAAGAGATTCGGAATTCGTCAAACCCCGTGGTGAGGCAGTTCATCACGGGTTCGGCCGCGGGGCCGATCACGGACGGAAGTTCCAAATAGGGGGAGGTCGTTGAATGAAGAAAGCCGGACTCGAGCTCAAGGTCGGCATTTTTGTGATAGCGGCCGTGGCGATTTTGGTGACGCTGGTGTTCAAGGCCGGGGATTTTTATTTTAAGCCGGGTTACACGGTGCGGTTTATTTTTGATTTTGTGAGCGGCGTCACCAAGGGATCTCCCGTGAGACTGGCGGGCGTGGACGTCGGCGAGGTGAAGGATATCCGCGTCGTGCGCAATGCCGAGGGCCGGACGGAGGCGGAGGTTTACGCGTGGATCGCGCAGGGCACCTTCATCGAGGAGGATGCCGAGGTCCGCATCAACAGCCTCGGTCTTTTGGGTGAGCGGTACATCGAGATTTTGCCGGGCTCAGCCGGCGTGAAGACTCTCGCGGCCGGCGGCACGCTGTTCGGCAAAAAACCCCTTGTCTTTGACACGCTCGCCGAATCGGGAAACCGCCTCATCGGCAAAATGGAATTCGCGATGGACAACATCAACGAGGTGGTGACCGATCCCGGATTCAAGACCTCGGTGAGGAACACGTTCGCGAACGCCGACAAGGTCACGTCGAATCTCATCGACACGACCGATGATCTGAAGGACGCGGTCAAATCCGCGCGGATCGTTTTGGGCAGGCTTCGCGACGGGGAGGGGACGATCGGGCATCTTTTGAAGGACGACACGATGGCCAAAAACCTCGACGCCTTTTCCGAGGACATCAAGGCGCATCCCTGGAAATTATTGAAGAAGGGTTAAAGGCAAAGGACAAAAAATGGCATTTGGTTTCATACGAGCGCTCTTTGTTTTGATCAGCATGGTGGTGGGGTTTCAGCTGGGGTCGGCGTTCGAAGCGGTCGGGACTTACTGGGGCATCATCGGCGCGGGGATCGGCGCGGTCGCCGCGGCCGCCGCTATTTTTATCGAGCGCGGACTCGGGAAACTGTCTCTGAGGGGTTTGTCGGCGGCGGTTTTCGGCCTGATCCTGGCACTCATCGTCTCGCGTTTTCTCATCGGCGCCATCGATTTGATTCCGGATCTCGACAAGGCCTTGAGCGCCTCGATCAAGTTGGTGCTCGTTCTCATTCTCTGTTATTTCGGAATGATTTTTTCGATGCGCGGCCGCGACGAATTCAATCTGATCGTTCCCTACGTGAAGTTCGAGCGGCAGAATCAGCGGGACGAGGTCCTGCTCCTCGACACGAGTGTCATCATCGACGGGCGGATTTTGGACATTTGCCAAACCAAATTCGTGGAGGGGCGGTTCATCATTCCGCGCTTTGTGCTGAAGGAGCTCCAGCAGGTGGCGGATTCACAGGACCCCCTGAAGCGGAACCGCGGTCGAAGGGGCCTCGATATTTTGAATAAACTCAAAAAAATTCCGAATCTGAGCATGAAAATTGACGAGCAGGATTTTCCCGAGATTTCCGCGGTGGATGAAAAATTGACGAAGCTGGCCCAGCTCATCGGCGCCAAAATTTTGACCACGGATTTCAATTTGAATAAAGTCGCCGAGTTTCAGGGGATCACGATTTTGAACATCAACGACCTGGCCAATGCCCTGCGGCCGGTGATCCTTCCCAATGAAGCGCTGGACGTGAAGATGATCAAAGAGGGCAAAGAGCACAATCAGGCGGTCGGGTATCTGGAGGACGGCACGATGGTCGTCGTGGAAAACGGCAGGCGTTTTCTGGGGGTGTCCCAGCGCGTGACCGTGACCTCCGTCCTGCAAACGGCCGCCGGCCGCATGGTCTTCGCGAAAATCGGATCGGACAGGCCCGCCAAAATTTCTACCTAAAAATGAAAGTCGCGTTGATCGTTCCGGCGGCGGGCAGGGGAAGGCGGCTCGGATCCAAAAAGCCAAAGCCCTTCGTGCCGGTGCTGGGCCGGCCTCTTTTGGCGCATACCCTGGAACGGTTAAGCCGTTCCTTTTCATTTTCGGAAATGATCGTTGCGGTGGACGCCGCCCGGCTGAAAAATGCGGCGCGTCTGGCCAAACGTTTTCGCCTGTCCCGGAAAATTAAGTTTGTCTCCGGCGGCCGCACGCGCGCGCGGTCCGTTCAAAACGCCCTTTTGGCGGTTTCGGAAAAATCGGATTGGGTGCTCGTGCACGACGCGGCGCGGCCGCTGGTGAGCCGCCGTCTTGTGCGGCGGCTTTTGTCGGCCGCGAAAGAAACGGGGGCCGCGATCGCCGCGCTCCCGGCCACGGCCACGGTGAAACAATCCGACGTCCGCCGGAGGCGAATCGTGAAGACGCTCGACCGCGACGTTATTTTTTTGGCTCAAACGCCGCAGGTTTTCCGGAAAAACCTTCTGGCCGCGCGCGCGCGAAGCTGGGGAAAGGCCGGCGGCGGGTTCACCGACGAGGCGAGGTTGTTTGAAGGGTCGGCCGTTCGCGTTCGGATCGTCGAGGGCGACCCGCGGAACATCAAGGTCACCACGAAAGAAGACATGGAGCTTTTCAAATTTTATGCGCGTCGGCATCGGTTATGACATTCATGCGTTGAAAAAAGGGCGGCGCCTGGTTTTGGGCGGCGTCCACATCCCTTTTCCGAAAGGCCTTGTGGGGCACTCGGACGGGGACGCGCTTTACCACGCGATCCTCGACGCGGCGCTGGGCGCGGCGGGCGCGGGCGACATCGGCGACTATTTTCCGGACCGCGACCCGGCGCACAAAAATGCGGACAGCGCCCTTTTCGTTAAAAAAATAAAGGCGCTCCTCGACCGCCGGAAATTTGTCATCCGGCACATCGATTCGGTGATCCTGGCCGAGGCGCCGAAACTCGTTGACTTTAAATCCCGGATGAAAAAAAATATATCCCGGGCCTTCGGAGTTTCCCCGGACTCGGTGAGTGTCAAGGCCAAAACCCACGAGGGATTTGGTGAAATAGGACGGGGGCGGGCGATCGCCTGCTACGCCGTTGTCAGTTTAAAAGCCAGGGATTAGAAAAAGAGGCGGCCATGGACGCGTTGTGGAGTGTTTTTCTTTTTTTATTGGTTTGGGTTGCGCTGAAAGTCGTTTTGATCCTCATTTTCCTCGGGGGAGAGATCGAGGCCGCGCTTGAGCGCGACCCCGCGGCGACGAACGGACTGACCGTCGCGCTCACCTACCCCGGGATTCACGCGATTTTTTATTACCGCGCGGCGCGGGCGCTTTACCGGGCGGGCCTCCGCTTTTTGGCGCGCGCGGTTTCGCAGTTCGGCCGCTGGCTCACCGGTGTCGAGATTCATCCGGGGGCGGTGATCGGGCGCGGGCTTTTCATCGATCACGGGATGGGGGTCGTGATCGGCGAGACGAGTGTGATCGGCGACAACGTGACCATTTTTCAGAATGTCACGCTCGGCGGGACCGGAAAGGAAAAAGGCAAGCGCCACCCGACATTAGGGAATAACGTCGTCGTGGGCACGGGCGCGAAAGTTTTGGGAAATATCCGCATCGGGGACAACGTCTCGATCGGCGCCAACGCCGTGGTCCTGCGCGACGTGCCGTCCAATTCCACGGTGGTCGGCGTCCCGGGACGCATTTCAAGCCGCGAGGGGAAAAAAGTCCCCGGTATCAATCTCGACTACACGAGCCTGCCCGACCCGCTCACGCAGGCGCTCGAGAAACTCCAGCACGAGATCGACAAGATCGAGACCGAGCTCAAAGATTTCGGGAAATAACCTCCCCGCATGGCGCTTCGCATCTACAATTCGCTCACCCGCCAAAAAGAAACATTTAAACCTCTGAAAAACGGGGAAGTCCGGATCTACGTCTGCGGCCCCACCGTTTATGACGAGCCGCATATCGGGCATCTGCGCTCGGCGGTTGTTTTTGAAGTGATGCGGCGGTATTTGAAACATTCGGGCTACGGCGTGAAGTTTGTCCGTAACGTCACCGACGTGGACGACAAGATTATTGAAAAGGCGCGCGCGTCAGGCGCCGGGGATCTCGCCGCCGAGACCCGGAAAGTTTCCCAAAAATATTGCCAAAGTTACACGGCAGAGCTCGAAACGCTCGGGGTCTCGCCGCCGGACGAAGAGCCGCGCGCGACGGCGCACATCGGCGAAATGATACGGCTCATTGAGCGCTTGATCGAAAAAGGCGCCGCGTACCCGAGCGGCGGCGACGTGTATTTTGACATCAGCCAATACCCGGACTACGGGAAACTTTCGGGCCAGAAAAAAGACGCGATGCTCGAGGGCACGCGCGTCGACGCTTCGGAGAATAAAAAAAACCCGCTTGATTTCGCGCTCTGGAAAAAAGCCAAAGAGGGCGAGCCCTTTTGGCCGAGTCCCTGGGGAAATGGGCGGCCCGGGTGGCACATCGAGTGCTCGGCGATGAGCATGAAATACCTGGGCGAATCCTTTGACATTCACGGCGGCGGCCGCGACCTCATTTTTCCGCACCACGAAAACGAGATCGCCCAGTCCGAATGCGCGACGGGCACGCCCTTCGTGAAAACCTGGATCCATCACGGCCTCGTGACCGTGAACGGGCAAAAGATGTCGAAGTCGCTGAAAAACGTTGTCACGCTCGGCATGGCCACTCAGGGCATGGTTGTGAGGGTCGAGGCTTTAAAGTTTTTCTTTTTGGGCACGCATTATTCGGCCCCTTTGGATTATTCCGACGAGAAAATGCAGATGGAGCGCGCGGTATTTCAAAAATTCAAATTATTTTACGATGATGCCTGCCAATTTCCCCCCGGGCAATCGGCAAAAGACGAGAAAATCAATCAATTAAAGACAGCATTTATGGAAGCCATGGACGATGATTTCAATACGCCTCAGGCCTTGGCGGTGCTTCATGAGATCATGCATTATGCCCGGCAAAAAAACGATCCGGCCATATTTCACGCGGCTCATCACGTTTTGAAAGAGTGTGTCAAGCCGCTGGGTTTGGATTTCGGAGACAGGAGCGGCGATCATTCCATTACGGGTGAAATTCGCCGCCGTGAGGAAGCCAAGAAAAAAGGCGACTATAAACTTGCGGACGCCATTCGGGCGTCTTTACTGGAGAAGGGTGTCGTGATCCGGGATTTACCCGGCGGCGTCACGGCTTGGACGCAGACATGAGAAAAGGAATTTTGATCACATTCGAGGGCGGAGAGGGCAGTGGCAAGTCGACGCAGATCAAGCGGCTTTATGATTATCTGCGCGGAAAGGGGCGGGCGGTTTTCATGACGCGCGAACCGGGCGGCACCGCGGCCGGGGACGCGATCCGGAAAATTCTTTTAGACCCCAAAAATAAAAAAATATCCGCGGTTTCCGAAACGCTTCTCTACATGGCCAGCCGCGCCCAGCTCATCGAGGAAGTGATCCTTCCGGAATCAAAAAAAGGAAAGATCGTTCTCTGCGACCGCTGGCTCGACGCCACGGTGGCCTATCAGGGCTTAGGCGGCGGAGTCGACGTGAAATGGATCGAGTCCATCGGAGAGCGCGTCACGCGCGGGGTTCGCCCGGCCTTGAGTCTGTATCTGGATCTGCCCGTGAAGGCGGGCCTCGCCCGCGCCAGGCGCCGCCGGGCCGCCGACCGCATGGAAAAAAAGAGCCTCGCCTTTCACGAAAAAGTCCGCAAAGGGTTTTTGTCCATCGCGCGGCGCGAGCCGGGGCGTTTCAAACGGATCGGGATTAAAGAAGCGGACACCATTTCCGACGTTCACGAAAAAATTATCCGGGCCGTCCGGCATGTCATTTAAAAATACAAAAGACGAACCCCGCGCCGTCTCGGTTTTGCGCCAGGCGATCGAGCGCAGTCAGCTCGCGCACGCGCTCGTGTTCGCGGGGCCGAAAGGATCGGGCGGGCGGGAAGCCGCTTTTTGGCTGGCGAGGGCTCTTTTTTGCCCCGCGCGGCAGGGTGGCGAACCTTGCGGGACTTGCCTGGATTGCCGTCAGGTGAATGAGCGTGTCCATCCCGACTTTTTCCTGCTCGAGCCTGGGGAGGATTCGAAGGGGATCAGGGTGGAGGCCGTTCGCGGGGCGATCGCGCGCTCGAATTTACGGCCGTTTCGGGCAAACCACAAGGTGTTTGTCGTCGATCCGGCCGATGAGATGAATGACACGGCGCAGAACGCGCTTTTGAAAACGCTTGAGGAGCCGCCGGCGGGCACGTTTTTTATTTTGATCGCTTCGAGCCCGGAAAAACTGCTTGTCACGATCCGTTCG
Organism: Candidatus Omnitrophota bacterium; assembly: GCA_016197155.1. Taxonomy (GTDB): domain Bacteria; phylum Omnitrophota; class Gorgyraeia; order 2-02-FULL-51-18; family 2-02-FULL-51-18; genus JACPWF01. The sequence goes on from JACPWF010000017.1 coordinate 14,326, forward strand.
CGCGCGCAGACGTTTCATTTTCCGCCGAACGCGCGCGGCGCGGAACCGGACGAAGAGACGGAGGCCCTCGCGCGCGCGGTCTTGGACTTCGCGCGGGGCGCCTCGCGCGAGGCGCCGGACCTGTCGAAGTTGCCGCGCGAGACGATCGCCGGCCTGATCGACCGTTTGATCGGGTATTTTCGCGGGCTTCTTTTGGTGAGCGCGGGCGCGCCGGAGCTCGCGGGCGAAGGGTTTCAAGATGAGGCCCCCCGCGCCGATCATTGGGAGAGACGCATCGAGGTTTTGAGCGAACTCAAGGAAAAAATATTGGGCAACATTCATTTGAAGCTGGCGCTGGGCGCGCTCTGGGATTATTTGGAGACGCCCGATGCCTGAAAAATATTATCTCACGACCCCGCTTTATTACGTGAACGCGAAGCCACACATCGGCCATTCCTACACGAATATCGCCGCGGATGCGCTCGCGCGCTTCATGCGGCTTTCGGGAAAAGAGGTTTTGTTTTTGACCGGCACGGACGAGCACGGTCAAAAAATTGACAAGGCCGCTCAGACCGCGGGCCTGGCGCCGCAAGAATTTGTCGATAAAATGTCGCTCACGTTTAAGGAGCTCTGGAAAAAATTAAATATTTCCCACGACGATTTTATCCGGACGACCGAGCCCAGGCACATGAAAGCCGTCGGGGCCGTGTGGAAAGAGCTCGAGAAGCGGGGGCGGCTGTACCGGGCGGCCTATTCGGGCTGGTACTGCACGCCGGATGAGACGTTTTGGACCGAAGGGCAGGTCGCGCGCGAGGACGGCCGCGAGCGGTGTCCGGAGTGCAAGCGTCCGGTCGAGCGTCTCGAGGAGGAAAATTATTTTCTCAAAATGTCGGACAAGCGGGAGTGGTTAATCCGCGCCGTTCGTGAGGCAAAGGAAATGGTGATTTTGCCCGAGACGCGCCGGAACGAGGTTTTGGGATTTCTGGAAAATAATGAACTGCAGGATCTTTGCGTTTCACGGCCGAAAAACCGCCTCGGCTGGGGCATCCCGTGCCCTTTGAGCGACGCGCATGTCACGTACGTGTGGTTTGACGCGCTCATCAACTACATCAGCGCCGTGGGCTACGGGGCTGACGCGAAGAAACAAAAAAAGTGGTGGCCGGCGGACGCGCATATTATCGGGAAAGACATCCTGAGGCATCACGCGGTTTATTGGCCGATTCTTTTGAACGCGCTGGGGCTGGAATTGCCGCGGATGATTTTCGCGCACGGCTGGTGGGTCGAGGGCGGCCAGAAAATGTCCAAGTCGCGGGGAAACGTGATCGACCCGCTCGAAATTTCCGCGCGTTTTGGCGTGGACGCGTACCGGTACTTTCTTTTGCGCGAAGCGTCTTTCGGACAGGACGGCACGTTCAGCGAAGAGGCTTTTATTTTGCGTTACAACACGGACCTCGCCAATGACCTGGGCAATCTGCTTCAGCGGACACTCACGATGTGCGAGAAATATTTTGGGGGCGAGATTCCTCCCGGCGCCTCAAGCGCTTTCCGCGGGGAATTGCGCGACCGCGCCGACGGGCTTTTGCCAAAACTTGAGGGCTTGATGAGGCGGCTTGCGTTCTCCGATGCGCTGGCGGAAATTTGGGCGTTGGTGAATCAGGCCAACCGCTTCATTGAGTCCCAGGCGCCCTGGAAACTCTCCAAGGAGGGAAAGGCCGGGGAGCTGGCGCAAACGATCGCCGCGCTTTTTGAAGTTTTAAAAATTGTCGCGCAGGCCCTTTATCCGTTCATGCCGTCGGCATCGGAGAACATCGGGGCTCAATTAGGCATGAAGGATCCGATTACGCGCATCCCATTTGAAAATAATCTTTGGGGTTATTTCAAAAACGGAGGAACCGCGCAAAAGGGTTTGCCTCTTTTTCCCAGGATTGAATCAGAAAAGAAATAAATCCGCATGGAAGCCTATCTCGATTGCAATTCAACGACCCCCCTCGACCCCCGCGTGTTTGAAGCGATGAAGCCCTTCCTCACCGGCCGTTTCGGAAACGCGTCCAGTTTTCATCAAAAGGGCCAGGCCGCGCGTCACGGCGTCGAAGAGGCCCGCGAAAAAATAGCCGATTTTTTGGGGGTCGAGCCCGGGGATTTGGTTTTCACTTCCGGCGGCACCGAGGCGGATAATCTCGCCGTGAAGGGGGCCATGGAGTCGCTCGGTCCCAAGCGGAGGCACCTGGTCGTCTCGGCGATCGAGCATCAGGCGGTGCTGGATGCCGCGCGGAATTTGAAAGAAAAAGGATACGCGGTCACTTTTGTGCCCGCGGGCGCCGACGGGGTCGTGAAACCGGACGCGATCAAAAATGCCGTTACCGACCAGACGGCTCTGGTCAGCGTCATGCACGCCAATAACGAGACGGGCGCCATCCAGCCCGTTCAGGAAATTTCAAAGATCGCGCGCGCGCGGGGCGCTCTTTTTCACACGGACGCGGTGCAGTCTCTGGGAAAAATTCCCATCGACATCGAGGCCATCGGCGCCGATCTTCTTTCTGTTTCCGCGCACAAAATTTACGGGCCGAAGGGGGCCGGCGCGCTTTACATTCGAAAGGGCGTGAAATTGAAGGCCCTCACGCACGGTGGCCATCAGGAAAAAAATATCCGGCCCGGCACCGAAAACGTGGCGGGCATTGTCGGATTCGGAAAGGCGGTCGAGCTTGTGGCGGGTCAATACCAAAAGGACATGGAGAAGGCGCGAGCCCTGCGGGACAGGTTGGAAAAGGAACTTTTGAAGAAACTCGCGCCTGTCCGCGTGAACGGCGACGAGGCCCGCCGCGTGCCCAACACGCTGAACGTTTCTTTCGAAGGTTTGGACGGCGAGACGCTTCTCATGAATTTGGATCTCAAAAATATTTACGTCTCGACCGGTTCGGCGTGCACGGCGGGCTCGGTCGAGCCGTCGCACGTGCTCCTGGCGATGGGGATCCCCGAGGGGCTCGCGCGCGCGGCGATCCGTTTTTCGCTCGGGCGTTTCACGACGGAGGCGGAGATCGACTACGCGCTGGCCGAGATCCCGCCGATCGTGGAGCGGCTCAGGAAAGCGGCCACCCATGCTCATTGACACCCATTGCCATTTGCACTTTGACGCGTTTGACCCGGACCGCGAGGCGGTGATCGCGCGCGCGCGGGAATTTGGCGTGAAATATTTGGTGAATGTCGGGACCGACCCCGCGACAAACGAAGCGGCGGAGAGGCTCGCGAGGGGCCGTGATTTTATGGCGTTCACCGCGGGGCTTCACCCGCACCATTCCCACGAAGTCCCGGACGGGGCATTTGACGATTTGAAAAAATTCGTGAAAGAGAAAAAACCGGCGGCGATCGGCGAGATTGGCCTGGATTATTTCAAAAGCGAAGCGGATCCCCAGACGCAGAAAAAAACTTTTGTGAAAATGCTCCGGCTCGCGCGCGAAAATAGTCTACCCGTCATCGTCCATTCACGGAATGCTTTCTCCGACACGCTCGAGATTTTAAAAAACGAGGGCGCCGGAAAAATGAAGGGGGTCATGCACTGTTTTTCCTATGACGCGGAGTCTCTCGGGAAACTTTTGGACATCGGATTCCTCGCTTCGTTCACCTGTAACCTCACGTTTAAAAATGCGGGGCCGCTTCTCGAAGTCGCCAGAGCCGCGCCGCTCGACCGCCTCATGCTCGAGACGGACTCGCCGTACCTGGCGCCTCAGATTTACCGCGGGAAGCGGAACGAACCGTCGTGTCTCGCGCATCTGGCCGAATTTCTGGCCCGAGAACGGGGGATCGGACGGGAGAAATTGGAGGCGGTCACCTCGCGCACCGCCGCGGATTTCTTTGGGTTTAAAATTTCCGATGAATAAAAAAATGGGCGCGCTCTTCATTCTAACCCTTCTTTTCTACGGCGCCGTTTTCTTCGCGGGCCATACGGTTTCGGAAAAAAGGGCCGCGGACCTGAAGGCGCTCGAGCAAAAAGAGAAAAATTTTCAGAAAAATTTAAAGGCCCGCCCCGAGCTTCTGGGAAAAGTGGCGTTTGTTTTTATTCTCGTGATCTCTCTGGCGCTGGCTTTGGACGTTCACATCCTGCGGATGAAGATGCAGGGGCGCGCGCTTTTTCCCGAGCCGCCGCCCCTGATC
>JACPWF010000018.1 GCA_016197155.1 Candidatus Omnitrophota bacterium
AGAACAAATGGGGACTCAACGCGCCAGCCGCAAGACGACAGCCTCAGCAGCGCGCCGCGCTTGCTGGTCCAGGGACAGCAGCCCCTCCAGGGTGTCTGCCGCACCAGCTGGCACCGCACAGTCCGACAATGATTGCACGTTCACGCCATGAATCTGATCGAAGCGGATCCGCTTGTCCAGGAAGGCCGCCACCGCCACTTCATTGGCCGCATTGAGCACCGCCGGCATACTCCCCCCGCACCGGGCCGCTTCGTAGCCCAGGCCCAGGCAGGGAAAACGGGCCGTGTCCGGTTTTTCAAAATGAAGCGAGGCAATTTTCGCAAAATCAAGGGAAGGCAGGCTGTCGAGCCGTTCCGGATAACTGAGTGCATATTGAATCGGAAGCCGCATGTCCGTAATTCCCATTTGTGCGAGGCAGGCCCCATCGATGAATTCAACCATGGCATGGATGACCGCCTCCGGATGAATCAGCACTTCCACTTTTTCAGCCGGCACACCGAAAAGATTCACGGCTTCGATCACTTCAAGGCCTTTATTCATTAATGTCGCGGAATCAATCGTAATCTTGGGCCCCATTTTCCATTTGGGATGATTGAGTGCCTGCTCCGGCGTAATTTGATCAAAAGGACCGGTCCATTGCCTGAAGGGCCCGCCGGAAGAAGTCAGGACAAGTTTTTTTACAAAATCCGTGGAAGCGTGTTCCAGGCATTGCCACAGCCCGGAATGTTCACTGTCAATCGGAAGAAGCGGAACCGAACGACGGCGCGACTCTTCCATTAAGAGCCTGCCTGCCACCACGAGGGGTTCTTTATTGGCAACGGCCACGGATTTTCCGTCCTTGACCGCCTGAAAAAGCGCATCAAGCCCAATCGCCTTGATCGAAAAAGAAAGGTTGGGTAAGGCCATTCCAAGTGACTCCCAAAGCAACCATTACATTTATGGGATATTTTTCTTCTTCAAACACGCCACCCTCTTCATTTGCACTTTGCCGATCATCAGC
>JACPWF010000021.1 GCA_016197155.1 Candidatus Omnitrophota bacterium
CATGCGTTTTTCCATGTCCTGGGACTTTTCGTCCTGCTTCTCGATGGCCATCATCAGCGACTCCGAATCAAAACCTTTCTGCTTGGCCAATTTTTTCAAATCCTCTGCGCTCACCTTGGTGCCGTCCTGCACCTGCTGGACCTGCTGAGTGGTCAAAGTGACGTCGGTGGTCTGGTCGGTGGTATTTGCGGCTTTGATGTCTTTCAGTTTGGTCATCAGGTCGTCAAAACGCTTTTGCATGACGTCGAGCTTGGTGTCGGCGCTCTTGGCGTAGGTGCTGGCTGACAAGGTCGCCGCGCTGTCGCCCGCCGCTCCGCCGCCCGTCGATGTGTCTCCGCCGACTTGAACCATGGCGCTGGACATGCCGCCGGTGTCTGAGTTCTGAATGATGGCCGTGTAGAGACCTTTAGTGCTCGGCGCGGTCCATTTGTATCCGTAAACGCCCGTCGTCCCGATCTCGGTGAGGGGCGCGGCTGAAACCACCTTAGTGCCATCCTGATCATAGATGTCCAGGCTCAGGTTCGCGGCGGCGCCCGTTGTGTCCATTTGGTAACGGATCCTCGTGTCTTTGCTGGGTTCCACCACCAGGTCCACCAGGATCTGGTCTTTCTTGCGCAGGCCGCTTTCCATCGCGGCGAGTCTTTCTTGAATGGATTTATCTTTCTTTAACCCAACCGCCGATCCGTCCGACTGAGCGCCGAGGCTGTTCAGGGCTTTCAACACTTTTCCGTAAACGGAATTGGTGTCCTTCGTGTCGCTGGTTGTGCCGACAATGGTTTTTGTGTTCTCCGCGGCGGTCTGGGCGTTTTGGGCCGCGGTGGTCGCGGTGTTGGTCTGCGAGAGAATGGTCTGCTGTGTCTTGTCAAAGGTGACGGAGGCCGATGAAGTTTTGGCCACGCTATTGTAAGTGATGGCGCATTTGGTCGGATACGGTTTTCCGGCGGAAAGCGTGTAGGTGTCCGGGTCAAAAGCCGTGAAAAGATAAAAGCCCTGAGCCGTCAAGGAGGTGCTGGTGAGGCTGGCCTTTTCCGTGACGCCATCCGTGTCGTAAATCTTGACAGTCGCCGTGGTGCCGCCGCCAAGACCCGTGGTCACGATAGCGCCTGATTTCTCAAGGCTTGTTCTCAAGGTTAACAAATCATTGGCGCTGTCATAGGCCTGCATGAGAATGACTTTGACTGCCTCCGGATTTTCGGAGGTCAACGTCACATCCACGGTTTTGGCCGCGTCCGTCGGGTAGATATTCACCGTTGAGGCGGTGAAACCGCTCTTCGAGAATGTGGCCGTCCCGGTGGAGGCGCTGTAGGAATAATAGCGTTTGGTTTGCGTGGGCGACGTCAAAGAAGCATCCGTCACGCTCCAGGAAGTCAGGCTGTCGGATGCGTTCAGGCTCGACAAATTCTGCCCGTTGTCATTGACCACGTTGTAGGTGATAAGAACCCATTCCACGGTGAAATCAACGGTGTTCGAGGCTTGAGCGGCGCCCGTGTGACCTGAGGCCACGTCGGTGATTTGAATCGTCGAGGCTTTTGTCGGAGTGGTTTGAGGATTAGAAACGGTGTCCGTAACCGCCGTCCACGAATAAGTGTTGGTATTGGCTACTGAAGCAATGATCGTCGTGTACGCCCCTCCGCTCGGCTTGACCTCCAGTTTCACGTTCCCAATCGTACCGGTATTGGTCCAGGTGATGGTCTTCGCCGCGCCCGCCTGCCAGGTCGTCGTTCCGGCGGCAACGGGAGCCGTGAAAGTAAAGGAGCCTTTGATCGCGAAAGCGTTTGACGTGCCTGTCGTTGCGGGATGACCGCTCACCGTATCCGTCACGCGGAGTTTACCGCTAGGACCAATTTTGTCCGGAACGGGATTCCACGCGACTGATGTGCCCGTCTGGCCTGTGGCGACGGTGACAAGCGTATCGTTAAAAGTCCCATCGGGTGAATATTTAACATCGACTGTGCCGATAGTCCCCGTCTTCGTCCATGACACCGTCGTGCTAGTGTCGCCAACCACAAGCGTAGACGACGGCGTGGTCATTGTCAAAACACCTCTGATGGTCAAAGCGGCCGACGTCGCGGAGGCGCCCGTGCCCGTGTTAGTCACTCTGATTTTCACCTGAGTGCCAATCGCATCCGGAACTTTCCAGCGGAAATAATAGGGGTTGGCGCTCACGGCCACGGTCGTGCCGTCACCCACGTGAGTGGCCCACGTTGACCCGTCCGAAGAACGCTCGATTGTGGGGGTACCCGAGGAGCTGGTCGGAAAAACCGCCCAAGCGCCGCCGTTGTCAACGCTGTATTCAAGCTTGGCGTTTGTCATGGATCCGGCGCCGGTATAACTGACCCGTATCGTGTGCGATGAACTCACATCCCAAATCTCACCGCCCGCCGGAGTGACGCCGTCAAACTTTTCTATCGCCACGCCCGAAACACCAAAAGTGCCCGCAGAAGTTCCGATCGTCGCCGAGTTTCCCGCATCCTCCACCGTGATGTTCGCCGAGGAGGTGGTAAAAGCCGGTGTCCAGCTCACGCTCCCCGAACCGGCCGCCACGTTGTGGCCGTTGGTGGAGCTAGCGATCGTCGCATTATTGGCTGAGGTAACATTGTCAACGACCTTGACGGTGACGTTCGGGACTGAAGCGGTGTTGGCCGGGCTGATGGTCCAGGTAATGGTCTGCGCTTGGTTCACGCCCCAATCCGCCCCGTTACCAGGCGCGGTCACAGTAATCGCGCCGGTAATCTTAAAGGCGTTATCCGAAAAATCATAGGCGGTGTTGCCCGCTGTCGTGCCGTCGGCATCACTGATTTTGATGTACGCGTTAGTTGACGTCGTGTAAGGAGTCGTCCAGTTATAACCGGTGGTACCTCCCGAGGCCGCTGTCGTCGTCACGATATTCGAAAGCGCCCCTCCCGTGCCGGCCGTTGAAAATTGTATTTTAACATTGGTGACACCCGTCGAGGTCCACTGAACCAGATTGCTTTGCAAAGTATTGGCAGAATACGAAAGACCCGAAGCCGACGGGCGTGTCACCGCGATCGTCGATATCGTAAACGTCGCGTCGGAGACGTCAGAGTCGTTGGCGGCGTTGCTGGTGTTGGCCACTTTAATCAAAACCGTGTTATTACCCGCCGCGGCGACAGGCGGTGTCCACGGATAGGGATTGGTTGTGGTATTCGTTACGATTGATGTGTACGCGCCGCCGCTGTTCACGGAATAAGAAAGATCGTAGCCCGTGACACCGGTGCCTTGAACGCTCCACGCAATGGACTGTTCGACGCCCGAGGCCCATTTCTCGCCGCCGTTGGGAGCGCTGATGACAATCTTGGCTGTGATGTTGAACGCGGCCGACACGCCGTCCGTAGCGCCGCCGGTCCAGCTGTCATTGAATATTTTCACCTTGGCTTGGGAAGACACAGCGCCTGCCGGAACGGTCCACGCCTTGGTCCCGAGCGTCGCATCTACACCGGCTCCGGCGGTAATGGTCGTGTAATTGGTTCCATTATCGGTTGAATATTTAATCGTTACCGTTCCTCCGGTGGGAACACCGCCCGTTACGGTCCATGTGATGTTTTGAGAAACCGTCGCAGGCCAGACTGAGCTTGAGATCGGGGCGGTTACGTTTATAATGGGCGCGGAAATCGTGAAATTAGCGTCGGAAGAATCCGTGATGCCTGTGTAGCCCGCTTGCTCGCCCGTGACACGCACCTTCACGGTGGACGAGGCGGCATTGGGAATCGTCCATGCGTAAGTTCCATCATTGGTTTCGCCTGTAGCGATAGTGTTGCTGAAAGTGGAACCGTCCGTCGCGTATTCGAGTTTAACAGTGGTAATGACACTCAAAGTGTCCTTGGCCCAGGTAACGTTGTTGCTGGTGGCGCCAATGTACCAGGTCTCACTGCCGTTTGGCGCGGTGAGCGTCAATTTGGTAATCACAAGATTGGCGTCCGAATCATCCGTCAAAAGCGGCGCGGAGGCCGACTCGATGCGGAATTTAACCGTCGTTGAGGGGCTGTCATCCACGCTGGTCCATGAATAGCTCCCGGTCGACGCGGTCAGGCTCGAAACCACCGTGGTGGAAAAAGTGGCGCCGTCAGTCGCGTATTTGATCCTCAAATCGTTCGGCACGCCCGATGAGCTGGCGCTCCAGGTGATTGTGTATGATTTTCCGACCTGCAGTTTTTCTCCGCCGTTGGGCGCGGTGAGAGCAACATTGGCCATCGTGAAGTTGGCGTTCGATGCGTCCCTGCAGGATGGGACGGAAGCGGAACGGAGACGGATCTTGGCCGTCGTCGTGTTCACATTGTTCACCGAAGCCCATGTGTAGGGAGAGGTACTGCTCACGCCTGACGCGATGCTCGTCGCGTAGGCGCCGGACCCGTCCGTATCCAGCTCGACTACCAGGTCGTTCGGCACGGTGCCGGTCTTGGTCCAAGTGATGCTGTAGCTCGACCCGATCTTTATCACCTCGCTACCATTGGGCGCGGTGACCGTGACCGTCGCCGTGTCATAACCCACATCGATCTGGTCCAACTCGGGAGTGGCCGCCGTGTCGGTCGTGTCCAAAAAAGACTTGAATAAAAATGTGCCACTGCCGTTCGCGGCAATCTTGCCGTCCGTATAAGCCTTGTCATCAAAACTGGCGATGTTGGTGTTGATCGTAGCCGCGGCGCTCGACTGCGCATACGTCCCGTCCGAGGTGGCCCAGGCCGAAGAACCCGAATTGTAATAATAATAAGTGGTCCCGTTGTCCGGTGAGAGGATATATTGAAGCGCAGTACTCGCCGGTTTGGTGGAGGTCTCGGTGAAGCTCGTCAAATAAGTGGACGTGACACCCGTCGTCGGCACGACGGTCGGGTTGGTCGTGGAATAAACAATGCTCGGACCGTTCACCGTCACGGTTTGCATGTCGGCCGTGACTTGATTTCCAGCTGAGCTGTCGTAGAGGGCGCGGTACTGGGCGTAGCGGTCTTTATTGAGACCTGTGAGAGCCTCTCCGGATGGATTGACCAGGCCTAAACCTGCCTGATAAAGCTGGTAAACCTCTGTGCCAGTCAGAGCGTAGTTGTACATGGCGATCTCATCCACCAACCCCGCGAAACTGTAATTGTTATCCGCGCTATCGTATCCCCCGATCACCGTAGCCGCGTTGGTCATGGAACCTGTTTTCGACGCGGTGGCTACGAGCAGGCCGTCAAGATACAGAAAGATTTTCGCGCCGTCGTAGACGCCGACCGCGTGATGCCACACTCCCGCGGAGGGCACAGCGGACGCGTCAGCGCTTGTCCATGCGCCGCTTGTTCCGATATAAAACCGAAAAGTGCCGCCATAGTCCATCTGCCAACCATCGGCAGTTCCCGGATAGCGGGCGCCGATCGTTTGAGTGGTGTCGGCAGATCCATTCGCATTAAACCAGACCGAGACGGTGATCTTATCCACCATCCCCAGGCTTGTGGACTGGGCAATCGTCAACCGGTCATTGACCCCGTCCAGGTTGATCGCGTTGCCGATCCTGCCGGACGTGCTCCACGCGGCTCCGTTGGCAAGGGTTGCGGTGTTGGCGTTTCCACTGCCATCGGCTGAGGTCGTACCGGTCCCTTCACTCAAATGCCAGACACCCGACGGTCCTTTGTTTCCCACGCCGCCGCCGGCCCATTCTGTCGCGCTTGTCATGTTGCTATTGGCGGACGTCCTCGCTTGAAAACGAATCTTCGCCGCGCCGCGATTGTAAAGGTCTGTCACCTGACTGGCTGAAAGTTCAACGTTAAAAAGAGCGGCCTCGTCGAGGACCCCCGGAAATTGAAACACGTTCGTAGCGGCCGGCGCGCCGCCGATGCCGAGGTCCTGCGTATCCGTCGTAATGGCACCGGTGATGGTCCCGGACCCTTCCAGAACTCCGTTCACATAAAGTTTTACGGTGCTCCCGTTCGCGTTGCCACTACAGGTCCCAACCAGGTGGTACCAGGTGCCCGCCTTGAAAGCATAGGTGCACTTGGCGGAACCGTCGCCGATATAAAATCCCGGCTTGCCCGAAGTGGTCTGGATTTCCCATGGGATGGGGGAGTTATCAATGTCTCCTTTTGCGATGATATAGGAGGTACCCGGAACGGAAATAGGCCTCACCCAAATGGAAACCGACATGGGGCCCACTAAATTATTGAGGGTTGAATAGGCCGGCACCTTCACCGCCGGAATAGCCGACACGGCGTTTGTATTGACCGCCGCGCCGTCGATACTGGGACCTGCCCACGTCACAGTGCTAGGCACACTCCCGACCGCCGCGCCTCCGGTGGCGTCCACGACGTCGCTATCCAAATGCCATAGGCCGACGAGACTTTTTTCGTAGGTGCTCGCCGGTACGCGCGGCTGGCGGATACCGGCGGCAAAACCGGATATCTCAAGACCCGCGAGCGGTCTCAGGTACACAAAGGGTTCGTCGATGTTGCCGCTGAAGTTGGAGCTGGCCGCGCTGGATTTTCCGATCGTGAGCGCGGCCGTCTGTGACGCGAAGTTCGACGTGTCCGTGCCGGACTTGTTCAGCTTTCCATCGACATAAATGAACATGCCGCTTAAATTGGCCACGCAGGCCACATGGTGCCAGGCGTTGTCATTCACCGCCGTGACACCCACGAGAGAAACGGTGGACTTTTTGAACACGACATAGCCGGAAGAATCCAGGGAAATTTCATAACCGTCCGTGCCGCTTGTCCCCTTCGACAGGACCGCGCGGGAGGCCGTGGACGTTTTGATCCAGGCCCCGATGGAAAGGAGGTTCGCACCCGGGTTTATCGCCGCGTTGTTCGCGACTGTCACGTAGTCGTCCGTGCCGTCAAAGCTGATAGAGGAGGTGTTGGCGTAAACGGTGGTCGGCACGGTCGTGGACCAGGTCGGCCCGCTTGTGAGAGTGCCTGTCAGGCTGTTGCCGGACGCGTCCGTGGCGCTCGTGCCGGTATTGTCGTCAAATTTCCAAAATCCGGCCACGGGTAACTCGAGCGGCACGCCGTAGTCGGCGCTATTGGTGTACAGGAGAGATCCCCATCCGGGAGCCGAAGCGCCGCCATCAGCCGCCGCCGAGGTGTAGCGGCCTGAGGCGCGGTAGAGATCGGCGACCTCATTCGGCAAGAGCGCGGTGCTAAAAACCGCGACGTCGTCGATGAGGCCTTTAAAATTGGAGCTGGCCGTCGTGGACTGGCCTATGGTCAAAGCGGCGGTTTGAGACGCAAAATTGGTGGCGTCGGTATTGGACGCGTCTTTCAGGCCGTCGACATAAACCGTCATGCCGCCCTTTCCGGCCACGCCGGCCACGTGGTGCCAAAAACCGTCGTGCACGGCGGTGGTGCTGGTCAGAGATACCGCTGATTTTTTGAAAACCACTTTGCCGTTCGCGTCCAGGGAAAGTTCGTAGCCGTCTGTGCCGCTGGTGCCTTTTGACACAATAGCGCGGCTGGCTGTTATTGTTTTGATCCATGCCGAAAGGGACAGAATATTAGCGCTCGGGTCCAGCGCCGCGGCGTCGGGGACAGTAATATAATCATCGGTCCCGTCAAATTTGACCGAATAAGTGCCGGCTTTTGAAGCTGCTTTAAACAAAGGGCCGTTGGTCAATGTGCCGTTGTTGGTGCTCTTGGAATCATTGGCGGCCGTGCTCGTTCCTTCATCCAATTTCCAGTAACTCACCAAACCCGTCATGTTCGTATCGATGGCTACATTTTTCAAAACATTCATCGCTCGGGTAGCGCCGGAAAGAGTGGTCACTTCAGCGGCCGAAAGCGGGCGGTTCCAAATTGACACGTCATCGATGGTCCCCGGGAATTGGAAAGCGGCCGTGTCCGCCGCGTCGCCGCCGATCCTCACATTGATGGCCTTGTTCGCGATCGTGCCCATGGAGCTGGCCGTCGAGGCTTTCAGAACGCCGTCGACATAAATGTATGCCTTGGCCCCGTCCCAAACCCCCACCGCGTGATGCCAGGCATTATCATCAAAAAGGTTGGACGTGCCGGCGCTGGCGTACACGTTTGTGCTGTTATCGGTGTACGCTCTCATAAACAAACCTTCCCCCGTATTCCAACCCAACCGGTAGACGGCGTTTGTGCCGTTGTCTCCGCTCCACTTGCCCACGAGCGTCTGGTGGTCCAGGGTGAGAGTCGTGGTCTTAAACCAGCAGGAGATGCTGAGATTGCCCGTGATTTGCAACTCCGTGGGATTTCCCAAATCGACGTACTTGCCCGCGGCGAACGTGAGGGCATTGCCAAATTTTCCGGTGACGACCGTGGGACTGCCCGTGATCGTTCCATCGAGCCCCGTCGCCAAATCCGCTGAGGTCGTGCCGGAGGCTTCATCCAAATTCCAATAGCCGACGAGGCCAATTGTATTGATAACCGGCATAGTCCCGGTCAGAGCGACCTTATTGGTTTGCCAGGAAGTGGAGGCGTGAGTGCCCGCGTCAAAATTGGCCTGGGTGCTGTCTTTTTTGACCTGAAGATTGCCTAAAAGTTTTGCCACGCCGCCCGTTATCGTGGTCACGGCGCTGTCGTAGGTGTAGTTACCGGCTGTGGTGAACGTTTCGGAGAGTGTGGCGGCATTGGCCACCACCGCCCAGGTGGCTAAAACAAAAATGAGGACAGCGACGCCGACATGGGCCCGCCCGCCTTCACCCCTGCCTTTATTCCGTTGCCAACCTCTCAACCACTGAATCACTTTTCACCTTTATAGGTACGCCAACACAAAACGCGGGGCGCCGCAAACCCGGCGCCATCCAATAGGAGATTCAAAAACCTGTCAACAATCATGCACACCGAAGAACCTAGATTCATCATCTCTTATCATTCCTTTACTATTCCTTATCAACACAACCTAATCATATCATACTTTCAAATTTTTTCAAGGCTTTTTTACCAATAATTTCACCCGGGGGCGTAGGGGTCGGAGGCCTCGGACCCCTTCTCCCAGCGGTACCGGGTTCGAACCCGGTACCTTTTTGGAGGCTTTTTTGTTAATCGATGTAAAAAATGTCGATAATTTTTTGAACGAAAATGCCGGGGGTCGTCGTCTAGTATAGTGAGAGCGAGGGGTCGTAGGGGTCAGAGGCCTCCGACCCCCATTAAAACGAGGAGATAGAAAAATGGCTAGAAGACCAAGAACTCAATTTCCGGACGCGCGGTTTCATATTTTCAATCGAGGAGTAAATAGGTGCCTGATTTATCATGATGATCAGGACCGAAGGGTTTTTCTTAAAATCTTGCATTCAGCTTTGATGGAATTTGGGTTGACCCTATACGCGTATTGTCTGATGTCCAACCACTACCATCTATTTATGAGAATTTCTTCGGCGAATCTGAACAAATCCATGCAAAAAATGCAGAGCCGTTATGCGACCTATTTCAACTCGAGGCATGACCGAGTGGGATACCTCTTTCAAGGACGCTACAAAAGTCGTCTCGTTGAGAACGATTCTTACAGCCTTGCGGTGGTCCGCTACATCCACCAAAATCCCTCAGAGATCGATAAAACAAAACCGCCAGAAACCTATCCCTGGTCAAGTTATCCCGATTATGTTCAGGAAACGCAACCGCAGTTAAAATTATTAAATACAGATTGGATTTTGAGCCAATTTCATGAGGATTCGAAAAAAGCCAGATTGTTATTCAAAAAATTTCATAACGCAAGAGTGCCAGAGGGGTCGGAGGCCTCTGACCCCTACGACCCCAATTAGCAATTAAGCGGCTTTGCGGTGGGATTCTTTGTCCTTCAGGTGTTTTTCGATTTCGAATTCGCGCAGGGTTCGGACGAAGGTCATGTAATCTTCGGGATGGTCGAGGTACCGGTCGGCGCCGGCGCTGAGGCTCTTTTCGGAATAATCCAGTCCCGAATAGGAGTAAACCACGACCGGCACCGCCTCGTTCCATTGCTCGATCATGGCCTGTTTCAGCGAGAGGATAAAGTCACTGCCGGTCATGTCTTCGCGGATGTATTCGACGATTACAAATTCGGGTTTATGCGTCACGGCGAGCTGTTTGAAATTGTTGAGGTCTTCCACGAAAACCGTTTTGTAGCATTCGCGCTCAAGCGCCCTCTTGATCTTCTCGGCGTGTGAATTGCCATTGGGATCGATTAAAAAAACTTTTGGTTTCGCGCTCGCCTCCAAAATCCGTTCCACCTCTTTCATCATTTCCTCAAGCTCAAACGGTTTACTCAGAAAACCCTCCACCTCCAAATCCTTAAAAGTATCCCGAAGCTCGTTGTGCCCCGTGATAATCAGCACCGGCACCTTCGAATGGCCGTACTGGGTGGTCATCTCGCGGCAAACTTCGAAACCGCCCTTTTTCGGCATGCCGATGTCCAAGACCACCAGATCCGGTTTGGAGGAACGGATGGTCCGGATCGCGGCCTCGCCGTTGTACGCCATGAGCACGTGATACCCGTGATGTTCGAGGCACGCCCGCAAGATGCTCACAAGCTCCTTGTTGTCGTCGACCACGAGCACGATTTTTTTGCTATTTTCCATTTTTTTCTCTTCGTCGGTCATCGCTTAGGCCGCCTTTTCAATCGTGGACAAAAGTTCGTCCATCTGGAACGGTTTCTTGAGGTACCCCGCCGCGCCCAGTTTGTAGGCCTTTTGCACGTCCTCTTCGTTGGACGACGCGGACATGATCACCACTGGAATGTCCACGGTCTGCGGCCGCTTCTTGAACGCGTCGCAAAACCAAAATCCGGAAAAAAACGGCATGCGGATGTCGAGCAAAATCACGTCGACTTTTTCTTTGTTGGAGATGTCGATGGCCTCGAGGCCGTTCGCGGCCACGCAGACTTTGTAATTATTTTCCTGCAGGATCTCCCGCAGGACCCCCGTCATCTCCCTGTCGTCGTCAACGATGAGAACTTTTTTCACTTTTTCACCTGAATGGCATAGACATACAATTAATAACAAGTGTACCATTGGATTAAAGAACATTCAACGGAGGATAAATATGGTTAAATTTAATTAAATATAATTAATTTTGATTAAATAACTATGAACGTTTACGGGATAAGGTGTGAGTGGCTGTGCCGTAAAAAGTTTCGGCGCATTCCATGAGGGTTTCGGACAGAGTCGGATGCGGGTGAACGGTTTCGGCGAGGTCCCTGGCGGTGGCGCCCATTTCAACCGCGAGAACGCCTTCGCTGATGAGCTCGCCCGCGCCGGCGCCGCAAATCCCCACTCCTAAAATCCGCTCGGTCCAGGGCTCGAGGATGAGTTTGGTGAGCCCGTCGGTTTTGTCCGAAGCCAGCGCCCGCCCGGAGGCGGCCCAGGAAAAACGCGCGACTTCGATGGGGATATTTTTTTCACGCGCCGCGCTTTCGGTCAACCCGCACCAGGCCACCTCGGGCTCGGTGAACACCACGGCGGGGATAATCACGTTTTCGAATGAGGCCGGCTCGCCGGTGATCCCCTCGACGGCGATCCTCGCCTCTTTCGAAGCCTTGTGCGCCAGTAAAAGCCCGCCGGCCACGTCGCCGATCGCGTAAATGTGCGGGTCCGAGGTCTCCTGATGCGCGTCCACGCGGACAAAACCTTTTTCGTCTTTCGTGACCTTCGTGTTTTCGAGACCCAGATCCGCGCAATTGGGCACGCGACCGACGGAAACGAGGACGCGGTCGTATAATTCTTCAAATTTTTTGTCGCCCATTTCCATATTCACCCGGATCTGTTTGCCGTTCGTGGCCATTTTTGAAACCTTGGTGGAGAGGCGCACCTCTTTAAAATTTTTCTCCGCGTAACGCGCCACCGGACGCGCCAGATCCGGATCGGCGCCCGCCAAAATCGCGCCGAGCGCCTCCACCAAAACAACGCGGCTCCCGAGCGCCGCGTAAACGGTCCCCAGCTCCATGCCGATGTACCCGCCGCCCACAATGAGGAGGCTCTTTGGAATTTCCTCGAGCAGAAGCGCCTCGGTCGAGGTCATGACGCGGGGATTTCCGAGGTCAAACGCCTTGGGGAGGGCGGGTTTGGAACCGACGGCGAGGATGGCCTTTTCGTATTTTATAAATTTTTGCCCGGCGCCGGTCTCGACGCGGAGCGTTTGGGAATCTTCGAAATAGCCCCTGCCGTGCAGGACCTCGACCCCGCGTTTTTCGGCAAGGGTTTTAATCCCCTGCCCCAATTTTTCGAGAATGGACTCCTTCCACGCGCGCAGTTTCTTCAGATCCAAACTCGGTTTCCCGAAGCTGATGCCGCGCGCCTTCGAATCCTCGGCCTCGTGGATCATTTTCGTCGCGTGAAGAAGCGCCTTTGAGGGAATGCATCCGCGGTTCAGGCACACGCCGCCCAGCCGCTTCTCCAGCTCCACGAGAATCACTTTTTTCCCGCGGTCGGCCGCGTAAAACGCCGCGGCATACCCGCCGGGACCGGCCCCGAGCACGACGAGGTCGGTTTCGATGGATCCCATTAAATTTTAACGTCCTTTTCTTTGAATCCTTCGAGCGCCTGGCAAAACGCGCGGATAAAACGCGCGCCGTCCGCCCCGTCGATGACACGGTGATCGTAGGAAAGGGCTACCGGCAGGGCCAGGCGCCGCTCGAGTTTCCCTTCCTTATACAGCGGCTTCTCGGCGCCGCGGCCGAGACCCAAGATCGCGACCTCCGGTTTATTCACGATCGGCGTGAAGTGCGCGCCGCCGATGCCGCCGAGGTTTGAAATCGTGAACGTCCCGCCTTTCAACTCCTCAAGCCCGATCTTTCTTTGGCGGGTTTTTTCGGCAAGCGCCTCGAGCGCGGTTGAAATCTCGAGAAGGTTTTTTTTGTCCGCGTCCCGGAGCACCGGCACGATCAAACCCGCGGGCGTGTCGACGGCGACGCCGAGGTGACAGTATTCCTTGTAAACGATTTCGCCGGCGGCCTCATCGAGGCTCGCGTTAAATTGCGGATATTTTTTGAGGGCTTGGGCGGCCGCCGCGAGCGCGAACGAGGTGAGGGTCAGCTTCGTGCCCTTTTTTTCGTAGGCCGCGGCGTATTTTTTTCGAAGCGCCATGAGGTCCGTGATATCCGCCTCGTCAAACTGCGTCACGTGCGGGATCGTGGTCCAGGACTCGGTCATGCGCCCGCCGACGGTTTTGCGAAGCGAGGAGATTTTTTCTTTTTTTATTTTTCCCCACTTTGAAAAATCGATGGATTCGGGGTGTTTTATTTCCGTAGGGGCGACCCGCCGGGTCGCCCCCACTTCCTGTAAATTTTTCATATGCGCCTGAACATCCTCGAGCGTGATCCGCCCGCCGTGCCCGCTTCCCCTGACGCGGCCCAAATCCAGGCCGATGCTTTCGGCGAATTTTCTCACCGAGGGGGAGGCCGGCGCCGGAAAGCCGGATTTGGATTCGTAACGGTATTCGCCCCGCGGCTGGGTGACGGACGATTCCCGTAAAGGCGCGGATTTTGGCGCGGACGGTTCTGATAGGGCCCCCGCCGCGTCCAGCGCAACCAGCGCCTGCCCCACCGAAACCTTGTCACCGATCTTGACGTAAATTTTCGTCACCTTGCCGGCGGCGGTCGCGGGGATCGCGGCGACGGCCTTTTCGTTTTCGAGATCGACGATAGGCTGGTCTTTTTTAATCTCGTCGCCGGCTTTGACGTAAATCGTGATGACGGTGCCGGAATCAGCCCCTTCACCCAACGCGGGAACGCGGATGTCCATTTTTCCCCCTACACGCAGACCGGATGCATTTTTTCCGGATCCACATTCAAGTCGTTGATGGCCTTCGCGACGATGGCCTTGTCCATTTCCCCTTTTTGCGAAAGCGCGTAAAGCGTGGCGATCACGATCGATTCAGCGTCGATCTCAAAAAACCGCCTCAGATTTTCGCGCGTGTCACTGCGGCCGAACCCGTCGGTCCCGAGCGTCGCCAGGCCGCCGGGCACCCAGGGCGCGATCTGGTCGGGAACGATCTTCATGTAATCCGACACCGCGACGAAAACGCCTTTTTCTTTTTCCAAAACCGTCTCGAGATACGATTTCCGGGGCGCTTCAGCCGGATGGAGCCTGTTCCAGCGCGCGGCCGCGAGGGCCTCGGTGCGTAAATGTTTATAGCTCGTCACGCTCCACACGTCGGCGGAGACGCCGTACTTCTCGGCAAGGATCTTTTGGGCCGCCAGCGCGCCGTTCACGAGGGGACCGGAGCCGAAGATCTGCGCGCGGTGCTTCAGATTCGGTTTGCCTTTTTGAAATTTGTAAAGTCCCCTCAAAATCCCCTCTTCGGCGCCGGCGGGCATCGCGGGCATCGAAACATTTTCATTGTAGAGCGTCAGATAATAAAAAACTTCTTCTTTATTCTCGTACATCCGGCGCATGCCGTCCTGAACGATCACCGCGATCTCGTAGCTAAAGGCCGGGTCGTACGCGTAAAGTGTCGGGATCGTGCCCGCCATGAGGTGGCTGTGGCCGTCCTGGTGCTGGAGGCCTTCGCCGTTTAACGTCGTGCGGCCGGCGGTGGCGCCGAGGAGAAATCCCTTCGCGCGGATGTCGCCCGCCAGCCACAAAAGATCGCCGACGCGCTGAAATCCGAACATCGAATAATAAATGAAAAATGGGATCATGTTGACATTGAAATTCACATACGCCGTTCCCGCGGCGATGAACGACGACAGCGAGCCGGCCTCGTTGATGCCCTCCTCGAGGATCTGGCCGTCCTTGGCCTCCTGATAATAGAGAAGCGTCTCGCGGTCGACCGGTTCGTAGAGCTGGCCTTTGGGCGAATAGATCCCGATCTCGCGGAAAAAAGCGTCCATGCCGAACGTGCGCGCCTCATCCGGAATGATCGGCACGATCTGCCGGCCGATCTTGTCGTGGCGGAGCATGCGGCTCAAAAGCCGCACGAACGCCATCGTCGTTGAAAATTGCTGATCGCCCGTGCCTTTCAGAAATTCCGCGTAAAAATCGAGTCCCGGCACCGGCATCGCGGGGATCGAGACATTCCGCTTGGGGACAAAACCGCCGAGGGCCCGACGGCGCTCGAGAAGGTAACGCGTCTCGGGGCTGTCCGCGGGCGGCCGGTAGAACGGGGTCTCCGCGATCTCCTCGTCGCTGATCGGGATATTGAAACGCTCGCGGAATTCGCGGAGTTCTTTTTCATTCAATTTTTTCTGCTGATGCGTGACGTTTCGCCCCTCGCCCGCCTCGCCGAGGCCGTAGCCCTTCACGGTTTTCGCCAGGATCACGGTCGGGCCGCCCTTGTGTTCGGTCGCGGATTTGTAGGCCGCGTAAACTTTTTTCGGATCGTGGCCGCCGCGGATGAGTTTATGGATCTGGTCGTCGGTGAGCGCGTTGGCCATTTCGCGAAGCTCCGGATATTTGCCGAAGAAATGTTTTCGCGTGTAACTGCCGGGCTCGACGGAATATTTTTGATAATCGCCGTCGACGACCTCCTCCATTCGCCGGACGAGCAGGCCCTTTGTGTCGGCTTTAAAAAGAGGGTCCCAATTGGACCCCCAAATGACCTTCAGGACATTCCATCCCGCGCCGCGAAAAACGCCCTCGAGCTCCTGGATGATTTTGCCGTTGCCGCGCACGGGGCCGTCGAGACGCTGGAGATTGCAGTTCACCACCCAGGTCAAATTGTCGAGCCCCTCGCGCACGGGAAGTGTCAGAGCGCCGAGCGACTCGGGTTCGTCGATCTCCCCGTCGCCGACGAAACACCAGACCCGCGGCTCCTCCCCTTTCAAAAACCCGCGCGCCTTCAGATAGCGGTTAAACCGCGCGTGATAGATCGAGGTGATCGGCGCCAGACCCATCGAGACCGAGGGAAATTGCCAAAAATGCGGCATGAGATACGGGTGGGGATACGAAGAAAGGCCGCCGCCCTTGGCCAATTCCTGCCGGAAGTGATGGAGGTGATGCGCCTCGAGGCGTCCCTCGAGATACGCGCGGGCGTAATTGCCGGGGGTCGCGTGGCCCTGAAAAAAAACCATGTCGGCGGGCCTGCCCGCCGACGATCCGGTGGCGGGACTGCCGTTGTCACCGCCGCGGAAAAAATGATTGTACCCCACTTCATAAAGCGTCGCGCAGGACGCGTAGGTCGAGATGTGTCCCCCGAGACCGCTGTGGATGTGGTTCGCCTTCACGACCATCGCCATCGCGTTCCAGCGGATCGTGCTTTTGATCCGCCGCTCGATCTCGCGGTCGCCGGGATAGGCGGGCTCCTTCTCCGGGGAAAGGGTATTGATGTAGGGGGTGTTGACGGAAACGGGCATTGGTACTCCTTTTTTGTGCCGTCGAAAACCTATATAATATATCAATATTCGAAAAAAATGAAAAAAATCGATTTGACGCTTCCAACGCCGCATGAAAACCTCGCGCTCGACGAGGCGCTCTTGGATTTTTGCGAAGAGGCGCGCGGCGGGGAGATCCTGCGGTTCTGGGAACCACGGGATTATTTCGCGGTGCTGGGGTATTCAAACCGGTTTGAACGGGAAATCCGAACGCCTCTGGTCCCCGTTCTCCGCCGCATCTCCGGCGGCGGGACTATTCTTCAGGGGCCGGGATGTCTCAACTATTCTCTCATTCTCGAAATCGCCGGAAACGTCACCGAAACCAACCGGCACGTGATGGGACGGCATCGCGAGGCGATCGAAAAAATTCTGGGGCAGGAGGTCAGGGTCGAGGGGCACACGGACCTGACGATCGGGGGGATGAAATTTTCCGGCAACGCGCAGAGGCGCAAACGGAAATTCCTTCTCTTTCACGGGACATTTTTATGGAATTTTGATATTCCGAGGATTGAAAAATTTCTCGCGATGCCGGACAAAGAACCGGCCTACCGGAGAAAAAGGCCTCACGGCGATTTTCTGATGAACCTGCCTCTCAAAACCCCCGTCATCAAAAAGGCCCTCGAAAAAATCTGGGGGGCGGACGGGGATTTAAAAAAAATTCCCCTGAAAGACACGGATCGCCTTTCAAGGGAAAAATATTCGCAAAGCTCGTGGAACTTTAAATTTTGAATTTACAAAATTCCCTGCGCGCGTCTCAAAGCGTCCCGGATGCTCCCCGCGAAATTTTCGGCGCCGATCGCCTCATAAAGCCCCGAAGTTCTCATGGCCTTGAGCGGCTGGGAATGAAGGCCGGAGACGACCAGACGGATATGGTCGCGCCGACAGCGTTTGTGAAATTCTTTGAGTGAATGAAGCCCCGTCGCGTCGATGATCGGGACATTCCGCAGGCGGAGGATCCGCACCCGGGGTTTTTGGGCGGCGACGCGCATCGCCTCTTCAAATTTGTGCGAGGCGCCGAAAAAGAAAGGGCCGTTGATTTCGTAAACCTCGATGCCGTCGGGGATTTTAATTTTATTGAGCGAACCGTTGTCCGACCCTTCCTCTTCCTCAAGTTCCTTGCCGATAAAATTCACGTGGGTGGCCTCCGCCATCCGGTGCATGAATAAAAACGCCGAGAGCACCATGCCGATCTGGATCGCGGCGGTGAGATCGATGATCACCGTGAGCCCGAAGGTGGCCAGGAGAACCGCCGCGTCGCTTTTGGGGCCTTCCAAAAGCGCGGCGAACGAGCGCCACTCGCTCATGTGATACGCCACGACGACCAAAACGCCCGCCAGACACGCCATCGGAATAAAGCCCACCCACCGGGCCGCGAAAAGCATGATGACCAGAACCGTCACCGCGTGCACGATTCCGGCGATGGGCGTGCGGCCGCCGTTTTTGATATTGGTCGCCGTGCGCGCGATGGCGCCGGTGGCCGGGATGCCGCCAAAAATCGCCGATGAAATATTCGCGATACCCTGCGCGACCAGTTCCATGTTGGAGCGGTGGCGGCCGCCGATCATGCCGTCGGCGACTACCGCGGACAAAAGCGACTCGATGCCGCCCAAAAGCGCGATCGTGAAAGCGGGCGCGACCATTTGCGGAAGGGTATTGAAATGCAAAAGCGGCAGATGCGCCGCCGGCAGAAATCGCGGCAGTTCGCCGAATCGGATTTGAATCGTCTCGACCGGCAAATGAAACAGGCTCGCCGCGGCGGCGAAAAAAATGATCGCGACCAGTGATCCCGGAATTCTTCGCGAAAACCGCGGCCAAAGCGCGATCACGAGCACCGTCCCCGCGGCGATCCCGAAGGAATAAATATTGAGCGACCGGATGTGCTCGAAAAACACCGCCCACTTCCGCAAAAATTCGACGGGGATCTTCTCGACGGGCAGGCCCAGGAAATCTTTGACCTGCGAAGAAAAAATGATGAGCGCGATGCCGCTGGTGAACCCGACCACCACCGGGTGCGGGACAAACTGGATCACCGTTCCCAGGCGCGCGAAACCCATGAGGACGAGTAAAATTCCCGCCAGAATCGTCGCGAGCACGAGGCCCTCGTAGCCGTACTTCTGCACAACCCCGTACACGATCACGACAAAGGCGCCCGTCGGGCCGCCGATCTGGACGCGGCTGCCGCCCAAAAGCGAAACGAGAAACCCGGCGACGATCGCGGTGAAAAGCCCTTTTTCCGGCGTGACACCCGAGGCGATGCCGAAGGCGATCGCCAGGGGAATGGCGACCACACCCACGATCACCCCCGCCAGAAGATCGGATAAAAACTGCGCGCGGGAATAATTTTTTAAAGTCGTGACGAGCTTGGGTTGAAGCATTTGCCTAGAGAAAAATTAATTTAATTTTGAATGTGGTGCTTGATGTTTTTGCCCTGCTCGATAAAAACCACGTCTTCGCTGATGTTCGTCGCGTGATCGGCGACGCGTTCGAGATTACGGGAAACGAGAATCAAATCCACCGCGCGCGTGATCGACTTCGGGTCTTCCATCATGTAGGTCAGAAGCACGCGGAAAATTTTCTCGTTCAACTGATCGACCTTGTCATCCTCCCGGCAGACCTCTCCGGCAAGCGACGGGTCGTGATTGACAAACGCGTGGATGCTGTCGCGGATCATTTTTTGCGCCACCTCCGCCATCTGCGGAATATCGATCAGCGGCTTGAGCGGCGGCTCTTTAATAATGTCCGTCGCTGTCTCGGCGATGTTGCAGGCCTGGTCGGCGACGCGCTCGAGATCGTTATTAATTTTTAAAACCGCCGTCAGAAGTCTCAGATCCCCGGCGGCCGGCTGGCGCAGGGCGAGTAACCTCAAGACCGCGTCCTCGATCTCGACCTCCATGCGGTTCACGGAATCCTCCAATTTAAAAACCTCGGCGGCCAAGGCCTCTTTTCTCTCCGTGAGAACCCGCACGGAAAGCCCGATCATCTGTTGGGCGGTGTCGGCCATGTGCAGGAGCCGCTGTTTTAAATTTTTCAATTCCTCGTCAAAATGCCTCTCCATCCGTTCCTCGCTTTCTGGCGTTTACCCGGCCCGGCCGGTGATGTAGTCTTCGGTCCGCTTGTCCCGCGGAGTCGTGAAAATTTTTTGCGTCGCGCCGAACTCCACGAGTTCCCCCAAATACATGTAACCCGTGTCGTCGGACACGCGCGCGGCCTGCTGCATGTTGTGCGTCACGATGACAATTGTATAATTTTTCTTCAGTTCCTGCATCAATTCCTCGATCCGCGCGGTCGCCAGGGGGTCCAGCGCCGAGCAGGGCTCGTCCATCAAAAGCACCTCCGGCCGCACCACAAAAAGCCGCGCGATGCAAATCCGCTGCTGCTGCTCAAGCGACAGATTGGTCGCCAGACCGTTCAGCCTATCCTTCAAATCCTCCCACAGAAGAACGGACTCCAGGCTTTCTTTCACGATCTCCCGGAGCCGGTCTTTGCTTTTACCGGCCAATTGGTGAACGCGCAGGCCAAAAAGAATGTTTTCAAAAACCGAAATGGGAAAAGGGTTGGGCCGCTGGAAAACCATCCCGACTTTTTTCCGGAGGCTCAGAAGATCCGTGCCGGGCGCGTAAATGTCCTCGCCGTCCAAAAGCACCCGACCCGTCACGCGCGCGCCTTCCACGAGATCATTCATGCGGTTAAAAACGCGCAGGAGCGTCGACTTGCCGCATCCCGACGGGCCGATGATGGAGGTGATGCGCCGTCCGGCGACGGAGAGATTCACGTTTTTGAGCGCCTGAAAATTTCCGTAAAAAAGATTCAGAGATTCCGTCAGAAGGATCGGGGCGGCCATCGTTTAACCGAACCGTCCCGAGAGGTAGTCATCGGTCCGCCTGTCTTCGGGCGAGGTGAAAATTTTTCCCGTCTCGTTCAATTCGACGAGCTCGCCCATCAAAAAGAAAGCGGTTTTGTCGCCCACGCGCGCGGCCTGTTTGGTGTTGTTCGTCACCAGAATGATCGTGTAGTGGCGCTTCAGCTTCGACAGGGCCTCTTCGATCTTCGCCGTCGAAATGGGGTCCAGCGCCGAACAGGGCTCGTCAAACAACAGCACCTCCGGATTCACGGCAAGCGTCCGGGCGATGCAAAGCCGCTGTTGCTGGCCGCCCGAGAGCGTCATCGCGGGCTCATCCAGGCGGTCTTTGACCTCGTCCCACAAATAGGCGTCTCTCAGAAACCGCTCGACGGTCGCCCCGAGTATTTTTTTGTCACGAATCCCCTGCCGCCGCGGCCCGTAAACGACATTTTCAAAAACCGTCATCGGAAGCGGAACGGGCAGGGCGAAGATGATCCCCACCTTCCTTCTCAAACTCACGGGGTCGTGGTCTTTATAAATATCTTTCCCGTCCAAAAGGACCTCGCCCGACACTTTCATCGCGCGCTCGTCGTCGTTCAGGCGGTTTAAGGTTCTCAGAAAAGTGGTTTTGCCGGAATTGGCCGGACCGATGACGCTCAAAATAATGTGAGGCTCGATGTCCAGGCTCACATTTTTGAGCGAGGCCTTTCCGTCAAAGCTCACCGTGAGATTTTTCACGCGAATTTTGGGATGGATCACCATTTTTTCTTCGCCCGAAAATGCGACCGGATGGCGATCGCCAGAAAATTCATTAAAAGGACGATCGCCAGGAGAACGAGCGCCGTCCCGTAGCGGATCTTCGGAGCCACGTTCGGCACCTGCGTCGAAAGGACGTACAAATGGTAAGGCAGGGCCATCGCCTGGTCAAAAATGCTTCGCGGCAGGCGCGGCAGATAAAACGCGGCCACCGTGAAAAGAATGGGCGCCGTCTCGCCCGCCGCCCGGCCGACGCCCAGGATCGTCCCGGTGAGAATGCCCGGCAGGGCGTGCGGGAGCACCGCGTATTTGATGGTCTGAAGTTTTGTCGCGCCCAGAGACAGGCTCACCTCCCGGAAAGATCCGGGCACGGCGTCGAGCGCCTCGCGCGAGGAGGTGATGATCACCGGAAGGATCATGAGGCCCAGCGTGAGCGAACCGGCCAGGATCGACGCCCCAAACCGGAAGAAACCGACAAAAAGCGCCAGGCCAAAAAGCCCGAAAACGACCGAGGGAACGCCGGCCAGATTCACGATCGCCAGCCGCACGGCGCGATTGAGCCGGCTGTCCTTCGAATATTCGCTCAGATAAATGGCGGCGCAGAGTCCCAGCGGCAGGGCAAAAAGCACGGCCCCCGCCACGAGACAAAATGTCCCCACGATCGCCGGGAGAATCCCGCCCTCGCGCATGCTCGCGCGCGGCATCGCCGTCAAAAATTCCCAATTCACCGCGCCGAGGCCGTTTTTCAGGATCACGCCGATGATGAACGCGACCGGCAGGATCACAAACAGCGTGGCGGCAAACAAAATGGAAAAGGCGATCCGCTGGGTAAGCCTAGGAGAAAGTGTCCTCATTTTCTTTTCCGGTGAACCACCAGGTCCGCCGTCATGTTGACGGCAAACGTGATCACAAAAAGGACGATGCCGATCGCAAAAAGCGAAAAATAATGGTCGCTCCCCCGCACCGTCTCGCCCATCTCGGCGGCAATCGTGGCCGTGAGCGTGCGAACGGGATAAAAAATCCCCCGCGGCATCGAGGGCGAGTTGCCCGTCACCATCATGACCGCCATGGTCTCTCCCACCACCCGCCCGATCCCCAGCATCACGGCGGCGACAATGCCGGAGGAAGCGGCCGGCAGGACCACGCGCCAGATCGTCTGCCACTGGGTGGCGCCGAGGGCGTAGGCCCCTTCCTTATAAGTCTTGGGCACGGAATAAAGCGCGTCCTCCGCGATCGACACGATGGTCGGCATCGCCATGAACGCCAGAACGACCGCCCCCGCGAAAGCGGTGAGCCCCGTCGGCGCGTGAAAAGTATTCTTGATCCACGGTACGACCGTCACGATGCCGATGAAACCCAGCACCACGCTCGGGATCGCCGCCAAAAGCTCAACCCCGGATTTCAGGATTTCCTTTGATTGGGGCGGGGCAACCTCCGCGATGTAAATGGCCGCGGCAATGCCCAGCGGAACGGAGAGCACCGCCGCGCCCAGCGTCACCAGAATCGTTCCGGAGATGAGCGGCAGGATCCCGAACTCCCCGGGCTCGGAGATGGGGTACCAATTTTTTCCGAAAAGAAAGCCGGACAGCTTTTGGGTTTGAAAAAGCATGATCCCTTCCTTGAAGAGGAAGAAAAAAATGAGCCCGACAATGAAAATAGACGCCACGCCGCTGGCGCGGATCGCCGTTTCAAAAAAAATCTCTTTTAATTTCCGCCCCGACGGCATTTTTAATTTTTAACCGGAACAAAATCCATTTTTGAAACCACCTCCTGGCCCTCCGCGGAAAAAATAAAGTCCAAAAAAGCCTTCACCGCCCCCCGCGGCTCGCCGTTTGTGTAAAGGTAAAGGGGGCGCGAAATGGGATACCGGCCGCTGACGACATTTTGAACCGTCGGAGCGGCGTACTCGGAATTTTTATCCCCGGCGACGCTCAACGCCTTTTGGGCGGGACTGAGGTACCCCATGCCGTAATAACCGATCGCGGCGTCGTTCTGCGTCACCTCATCGGCGATGGCCTGACTCGAGGGCAGAAGCAGGGCCTCCGGCGAAAATTCCTCGCGCGCGTTCGGATCGCCGCGCCGCAGGACACGCTCTTTGAAATAAACATGCGTTCCCGAATTTACCTCGCGGGACAATATCACAATTTTGGCGTCTTTTCCACCCACGTCTTTCCAATTTTTGATCTTTCCCGCGAAGATCCCGGCGAGCTCCTCCATGGCCAGGCGCGAAACGGGATTTTTCGGGTTCACCACCACCGCGATGCCGTCGAGCGCCGGTTTAAACTCCGCCGGATGCACGCCTTTTTTCTCCGCGAGCGCGCGCTCCCGGTCTTTCATCCGGCGCGAGGAATTGGCGACGTCACAGGTGCCGCTGATCAGGGCGGCAAGCCCCGTCCCCGACCCGCCCCCGGTGACCGCGATAAACAGATCCGGATTTTTCCTCATGAATTCCTCGGCCCAGGCCTGGGACAAATTGACCATCGTGTCGGAACCTTTGACTTGCAGGGAATGGACATTCTCCGCGAACGCCGCCGCGCAGAGCGTCATTCCCGCGATCACTGCCAGGATTTTTTTCATCATTTTTTCTCCCATTCCATTTGATTAAAATTTATAAGACAAATCGGCCTGCGAGCGGAAGACGCTCTCGTTCGCGCTGTTGGCCACGGTCGCCGTGGGCGTCAAGGGCCTCACGACATAGCCGGTCCAGTTCACCATGACATTGTCCGTGAGCTGATAAGCGAACCCAAACTTGTGGCCTTTGCGGTTCGTGAATCCCGTCTGCCCCGGCCCGCCGAAATCGCTGTCGCTAAACGCCGCGACGACGGCATTGGCGCCGATTTCGTAATAGCCGTAAAACCATTCGAGATCGCCTTTTTTCTTGGCCTTGCCGTATTTGAACCCAAGCCCCCAGGCCGTGTCCTGGCCGTGCACGCTGTCGAGGTCGATGCGGGTTTGGTCGATCGAACCGACGTTGTCGACGCGGTCGACCCAGAGCGTGAGAGGCCGGCGATTCACGTAGAAAACCACCTCGGGATAAAAATCGAGGATCCGCGGGTCATCCAGCGCCGTGGAATTCGTGCGCAGATAAGACGTGGACGCGGTGTTGTTGGCGACGGTCCTGAAATAATTCACATAATCATAATAGGAAAGCGCCAGCGTCACATCCACGGGCTCTTCGGTGTTGAATGAGCGCGTGGACCAATTCAGCGCGCCCTGATACCCGTAAAGTTCGGCGTCGGTCGCTTCACCGGCATTTTCATTCACAATGAATTGGCCCAGCGTGCCGTAGACCCTGAGTTTATTGTTCCCGGTGCCGGCCAGTTCAAAAACGGCTTTTTCGTAAAGGCCTTCCGGCGTCACGTCGGCGTCCCAAACAATCGGCGTGGAATATCTAAAAAAGGGATTTTCAAATTTACCCCCGCCGACCGTGACCCCCTTGATCAGGCCGTGGTCTTTCAGTCCGTTCGGGGAATATTGGGCATAGGCCTTGTCGACGTTGATCGTTTTGAAATTGAAATAGCCGGCATTGCCCAGCGTCTGGTTGGTCGAGGTCTGATCGGTTGTGTTGCCCGTCGCCAGGCGGAACCCGACTTTCCAGTCGTCGCCGTAGTCTTTTTCAAAACCCCAGCGCAGGCGGATGCGGTAGCGGTTTCGTTCGCGGTCATTGGCCGTCCCCGTAGAACCGGCCTCGTCATTCTTGTCATAAAACTTGAAATTTTCCATGCGCAGGCGAAAATCCCCGCCGAACTTCGCGCCTTTGTCGCTCACTTGCGTTTGAGGCGGCGCCGGCGGTTTCAGGGACTCATTCGGCTGAGGGGTTTCCAAAACTTTTTTGGATTCGAGTTGCTGAATCCTTAAATTCTGATCCGAAATCGTCCGCTGCATCTGGACCATCTGCTTTTTCAGTCCTTCCAAAGCCGCCATCATTTCCGGATCCGCCGCCCAGGACGGCCGCGTGAGTAAAAGCATCGAAACAACCGGAAGCCAGAGTTTCTTTCTCATGGCCGGTCCCTTTCTTTTTTTGTTTTTTATTTTTGACGCGTGTTTAGGCTAACAAACGACTGTGAAGATTTGATGAAGCGGGGATGAAATTTCGGTGAAAATCAAAAGGCCGTCCGCGCGGCGGCTAATCCGCCTGCGCGCACAAAATTTCGATCAGTTCTCCGACAAGGAGGACGTGCTTTTTCTCGTCCGTGATGAGGCGCTCGAGGTGCGGCTCGATCGAATGGTTTTTGTGCAGGCGGCGGCACTCCGCCAAAAGCGCGGTGTAGTCCCCGACGCTCTTTTTTTCGAGATCGAGCATCTTGTTGAAACGCAGGGTCCACAGCTCGCGGTAAAGGCGCCTGTCCATTTTATCCGCCCCCGATATCGACGACGAGCTTCAAAAGCTCGGCGTGGTGTTTGGTGTCTTCGATTAAAATTTTAAAGATCCGCTTCACGCGTTCGCGGTCTTTTTCGGAAAAATAATCGAGGTCGTCGGAACTCAGGCAATAAAGCGTGAGCACGTAGATGTCTATTTCCTCTTCCTCAAGCGAATGCGCGATTTTCTTGATGAAATTACCCGAAAGCGGCGACATTTTTCGAGAGTCTCCTTTTTTCATCGGGACGAAGCTCGTCGTGGACGGCCGCGTAAACGCCCTGCGTCTCGATCTGGAAATGACTGCGCAGAAGGCACACCAGGTACATCCCCTGGGATTGGAGGGCCCACGGCAGGCCCCCGATCGATTTTTCGAGCGATCTCAAATTCTCGCGAAACTCCTCATGCTCGGAATACAAAAGGTACATGACGGCCTCCAGCCTCGGCAAAAAAGAGACTAAAAGCGGAAAAATTTTTTTCTCCTCGACCGTGATGTGATCCAAAAGATGTTTTTTGAGAACCGACAAAGATTTTCCGACCGCGCGGCGGTTGGCGGCGCGCTGGGCGCGGCCTTCGTAACGGAGTTTGTTGAGCGCCTCATAAAACACGTCCGCCTCGCGCAGGATCGTTTTGTGATCGTCCTTCAGAGACTGGCAGACGCAGACGCCGCTCCGGCATTTTCCGGCTTCCATGAGACACCCCCCTTTTCACTCCCCGGGGAAAGAGTAGCATCCCTTCGCGGGCAAGTCTGTGACGGGCGTCACACATTCTATTCCGCAAGCAATTTCTCCAGGCCCGTTTTGTTCCTGATCCGGATTTGGCGCGGGTCGATGTCGATGAGTTTCAGGCGTTTCAGCCGGTAGAGCTGGCGCGCCACGGTCTCGCGGGCCATCCCGAGCCGCTGGGCAAGCTCTTCGCGCGTGAACGGGATCCGGAGCGCGCCGCTTTTATTTTCATTGCCCAGATCCAGCAGGAATTTCACGAGGCGTTTTTTGCTGTCCTTCAGCGAAACCTCCTCGATGAGGGCGCTGAAACACTGGAGACGCTCGGCAAAAAGACGGTTCAGGCTGTGGGCGAGCTTCGCGTTTTGCTCGACGAGGCGAATGTAGTGGTCTCTGGATAAAAACCAGACGACGCAGGCGCTCGCCGCCTCGGCGCTCGACCCGCATTGCCACTGGCGGGATCCGGGGTTGCAGGCGCAGGTGTCGCCGGACCCGAGCGTCTCCAGAATCTGCTCGCGGCCCGACGGCGACATGCGGTAAAGTTTCACGCGGCCCGAGCGCACGAAAAAAACGCGCTCGCAGGTCTTTCCCTCCAAAAAAAGCGTTTGGTTCTTTTCAAACGCCTTTTCCCTCAGGCACTCCTTGACGGCGGAGAACTCCGTCTCGGACAGGCCTTTAAAAAAGGGTATCTCTTCGACTGACAGCGCCATGCCAGGAAGAATAACACACAAAAAAGCGGGATCAAATAAAATTACTTCTGAGCCTTCCGCCCCCATTTTTCAGTCTTCTGAGAAGCGCGGCGTGTTCCTCCCTGAGGCCGGTCTAATCCATCACGCCTCAATCGTCTGTGACGGGTGTCACTTTCGGAGAAATGTCAGACAAGAAGGCCCAGGATGAAACCGGTAAG
This sequence comes from Candidatus Omnitrophota bacterium, assembly GCA_016197155.1. Taxonomy (GTDB): domain Bacteria; phylum Omnitrophota; class Gorgyraeia; order 2-02-FULL-51-18; family 2-02-FULL-51-18; genus JACPWF01. Next base: position 26,808 of record JACPWF010000021.1, read on the forward strand.
ATAGGCCAATGAGGCGGCGAGGGCGCCGACAAAAAGCGTTTCCGCGCCGCCGCGATGCCACGGCCGGCCGGTCCACCGTCCTTTGAAGGCCCCGACGGCGAAAAAAGCCATGGCCGTCAAAAAGGCGCTCGCCGGGAAAGAGGACGGCGTCAAAAGCGGAACGGCGCCCACAAGGACAAAGGCCGCGAACGTCGCCAGGGCCGCCCGGCCGGGAGAGGGGATATCCAGCGGCAGACCCAGTTCTTCTTTCAGCATGGTGTCGATCCAAAGTTGCGGATCGGAGGTCACGATGCCGACGGCGTTTTCGAGGGCGGGACCTTTGAAACCCTTGCGGGCGAAAATCTGCCGCACCTCTTCCCGCTCGCCTTCGGGAATTTTTTCAATGTGCATGGCCTCTATCTGCCGCGCCTTTTGCAGGAGATCGCGGTCGGCCTGCGTGGCCAGATAATTCCCGACGGCCATGCTGAACCCGTCTCCGATCAGGTTGGCCGTTCCGAGAATCACGACAACGCGCGAGGACAGTCCCGCGCCCGCGGCTCCGGCCACCACGGCGAACGTCGTCACCAAACCGTCCACCGCGCCAAAAACAAAATCCCTCAAATAGCTGTGCCGGATTCCTTTGGCCAGCCGCGCGCGGATCGCTTCCGGAGTGTGCTCAAGATGCAGGAAATTCTTATCCATGAGTTCCGGACAGAACGATCCGGACGTCCCCGGCCTTTTCCCCCACATCCACGGGCCGGCGGGTTTTTCCGAGCCATTCCTGCCAGATTTCGAGTTCGTAATGGCCGGGCGGAACGCCTTTGATGGAAAAATTCCCGTCCCGGTCCGTCACCGCGCAGAACGGCGTGTCGGTGACGATGAGGTATCCGCTCATCCACGTGTGCCCCGCGTCACAGCGGAGCCGGATGACACCCGGTTTGTCCAATTTTTTCTGCATCTCCATTCCCACGACCGGCACGGCGATATTAAAAGCGGTCGAGCCGTCCTCGTTAAAGCCGTGCGCGTTGTGCAGAACCGTGTCACTGCTGGTGAGCGCGAGTTTCGCGCCGGCCGTCATGACCTGGACGTGCGGGACAAATTCGCAGTTCACCTGATCCAGGCTCCCGTTTTTCGGAACGAGCTCTCCCGTGGCGCCGATCACCCGCACGACCGCGTTGTTTACCCCATTGTCCGCGCCCAGTTCGATTTTCGCGATTTTTTTCTGCGCGCCGCAAACGGGCGTATCACTTTTGACTTCGACGGTTTCGATGGGCGGGGGTGTCCCTTGAAACACGACGCGGCCCTTGAGTTCGCCCTGCGCGTGGACGGACACCGATAGCAATAAAAGCGGTAGAAACCAGACGGCGGCTTTTCTTTTTTTCATGGATTTTTTCCTTTACTGAATTTTTTTCAAAATATCCGGATTCTCCGGCCCCTCCACATGAATCTGGCCGAGCGCGCCTTTATTGATCCTGAAAATGCTGTGATCGACGATCGTGTAATCGCCGGGCACTTCGACCTTAAACTCAACGGTGCCGGCCGACCCCGCCGGAATGAGCGTCGTCTGGATATTGCGGCCCGGATCCGAAAGGGACCCTTCGCGGTAAACGCGGTCAAAAACTTCGCCGATCACGTGGAACGAGGAAATGAGATTCGGCCCGATATTTCCCACAAAAAGCCGGAGGGTTTCGCCGGTCCTGGCCTGCAACGCGCCGTCCCCCATGAGCGCGCCGACCTTTCCATTAAAAACGACAAAGGACGGATTTTCGTCCAGTCCCCTCTGCGACGAAAACGGCGCCAGGCCCTTTCCGCCCGGCGGGACATCCGCGTAAAACTCGCTCTGCATGAGGCAGTACTCGCGGTCCACTTTGGGAAGGCCTTTTTTGGGCTCGACCAAAATGAGGCCGTAAAGACCGTTGGCGATGTGCACGGGAATGGGGGGCGCGGCGCAGTGATACACAAAAAGTCCCGGGTTCAGGGCCTTTGCCCGCACGATCGACTCTTTTCCCGGCTCCGTCATCAAAATGCAGGCGGCGCCGCACGGCCCCGTCATCGAATGAAAATCGACCGTGTGCGTGTTTTTGGAATCCCCGGAATTTTTGAAATGGAATTCGATCGTGTCCCCCTCGCGCACGCGGACAAAGGGTCCCGGCACGGTGCCGTTGTAGCCCCAATAATCATATTCGAGTCCCTTTGAGAGCGCGGCGCGGTATTCGCGGGCCTCCAGACGGACCACGACGACCGCCTCGGTGTCGCGGTTGACCGGCGGCGGGACGCGCGGGGGCGTCGTCAATTCCGCCTCCAGCACCGGAAGCGAAACCTCTTTCGCGAAGGCCGCTCCCGGAAACATTCCGGCGGCCGCCGTCAAAAAACTCATCAGAAAAAAAGCGACTTTTATTTTCATTTTCATGAACCCTCCGCGACGATCTGGTTTTTGCCGAGTGTTTTGGCCTTGAGTAGCGCACGGTCCGCCCTCTCGACGAAATCGGACGTGCTTAAGTCCCTGGTTTCCTTAAAATAACCGATCCCCATGCTGATCGTGAGTGACACGTAGCTTTCGGCCACGTCAAAAGGTTCCTGCCGGATATTTTTTTGAATCCGGTCCGCGACGGTCTGCGCCGAGGGAAAATCCGTTTCGGGGAGGATCACGACAAATTCGTCCCCGCCATAGCGCCCGACGATGTCCACGCGCCGGATGCTCCCGGTCAAAAGAGACGCGACCTCGCGAAGCACGCGGTCCCCCGCCGGGTGGCCGAATCGGTCGTTCACGGATTTGAAGTTGTCGATGTCCAGCATGATGCCGCACAGCGCGCGCCCGTGGCGCTTGGCGCGTTCGACCTCGCGGTCGATCTCCTCGAGCATGTGGCGATGGTTATAGAGCCCTGTGACATCGTCGGTCATCGACTGCGTCTGCAAAAACGCGACGCGCTGTTCGAGCGCCTTGTTCCGCGCCAGGAGATCGTTATAAGAGGGTTTTAAATTCAAGGATCACCTGATGGCCGCTGTAATCGTTGCCGCCGCTTGAGGCGCCGTTATTGTCCTCAAATTGATAATAATGATAAATGAGATAGGCGTGGGTGTCTTTCCCCGCGTCGTAACGCAGGGCCAGCTCCGGGACGTTCTGGTAAGAGCGGAAATTCATGGCCTGCCAATGGCCCACGGAGAAAAAATGCCGGAAGCCGCCTTCCAGGCCCCAGGCCTTCGTGATTTGAAGCGCGCCTCCCTGGTAAAAATTGTAAACGTCCTTGTCGATGGTTGAGGCGATGGCCGGGGCGGGTTTGCGGAACTTCGCGTGCTCGATGTAACCGTTAAAGGTCAATTCCTTCGTCCATTTCCAATCGGCCGAAAGCCGCTCCACGCCGATCGACCCTTTTTTCGAATCCGCGATGGAGGGAAAATAGGAATCCCCGAACAGCGTGTCGCCGGAATTCGTTTGGGTTTCCATTTGCCCGAGATAATAAAGAACGCCCTTGATTTTCAGGGCCTCGGACAGAGGCAGGGTGGCCTGCGTGTTCAGCCCGTGAAAATTGGAAGGGTAATGCTCGGTTTTGTGGTAGGCCAGGAGGTCGTAATTTTCGCCGAGGCGCTGGTATTGGGTTTTCCATTCGACCCCTTCCGGATTTTTGAATAAAACTCCGGCGACGGCGGCGTCGCCCCTGTGCGTTTCGCCGAGGACGCTCCGCCGGTAGTCGGTTTGCGCGAAGGTGAAATAAGGAATGAGGGTCTCGGACAGTTTGTAAGAAGCGTCGACGGCCCAGACGCCCTCATTTTCCTTTATGCCCGTGCCCGCGCGGCGGCCGTCGGTGTAAACCGCCGTGAAGCCGGCACTAGCCCGCCCCAGATCCAACGAGGTCCTCCCGCCGTACGCGTCGCGCTCGAGGTCCGAAAGCGGCGTCGGCTCGGTGGCGCCGGTGAAAACCTCCCATTTCCAATGTTTTTTCTCGGCGATTTCATAATCGCCGAGAAAATCAAAACCTTTCACGGGGTGGCGGCCCTCTTCCAATTTCCTGTCTTCTTTTTCGAAAAAACTCGCGTTGGTGATCGGCGCGCGCCAGACCAGGCTTCCCAGTTTCACCTGATTTGATTCCTTGCGGGTGAATTCCGGCAGGTCGCGCGGCGAGAGAACGCCGGCGGTGAGCTTGTATTTCAGGGAATCGAGCGCCCCTTCCAAAAACGCGTTGTAAAAATCCGCCTGGAAATGCGGCGTCTGGATGGCGCCGTTCTCCCGGGCGAAATGGTCCCAGGGAAGCTCCTCGCCAAAGGCTCGCCCGACCGTGCGGTCGCCGATCAGGGTGTAAACCTCCGCGAGGACGCCCCATTTCGTGTCGCTGTTCAGATGAGAAGACAGCCCGATGTGCGTGTTGTTGGTGAACGCCTCGCCGTCGGTCAGGGGGAAATTGGAGTTCGTCGTGATTCCGGATCCGTTAAAAGACGATTGCTTCCCGCCCCAGTTGAATTCGAAGATCGACATGTCGTAGGTGTTGGCGAGATTGGGCACGGCGGCGCCGGGGCCGCGGAGAGAATTGAACGTGGAAATAAAATGCGTCTTGCCGATGACCTCAAGCTCCCGCCCCTGCGCCGCCGGCGTGCGCGAAAGGCCGATCAAAAATAAAAAGACAAGCGCTATTTTCTTCATCGGTTTCCCCCTAATTATTCCGGCTTCATGAGATGGATGACCGGCGGCCAGAGAAGCGTCGTCGCCGCGCCGATCCCCAAAAGAAACAGGACCAAAACGGCGGACTGGTTCCATTGGCGCGCGCGAAGCGCGCGGTGAAAAATAAACCAGCTCCCCAGCCACGCCAGAAGCGCCAGCGTCTCCTTCCCCGAATACGGCCCGATCCCTTCGGCGCCCGGCATCCAGATCTTGCCGACGGCATGAACGGCATTTTTAAAAGCGTCGGAGAGCTCCGTGCCGAGATTCACCAGGGACAGCGTCAAAATGCCAAACATCGCGGACAGAAGCACGGCCTGCGCCGCTCCGTATTTTTCCAAATCCGTTTTTGAATTCATTTTTCTCTCCCCATTTTTTAAATCAAACCGGTTTCAGTTTCGTCACGGCCGCCCCGAGGCCGAACGCGACCAAAAAATAAAAAAACGCCATGACCAGAAGTATCGCCGCGCACTCCCTCAACACGCGGTCGGACTCGACGCGCCGCCCGTAACGGCAGATGAGATAAGCCGCGCCCACCGCCAGCGGCAGGGTGAAAAGCGCGGTGAATTCCTTAAACTCAAAAAAGATTTTGTGAATGTCCGGATTCGTGTCCAAAAAATAGGTGCGCGGACCGCCCTTGGCCCGGTAAGGAATGTAAAGCCAGTTTCCGAAAAGGATCGTGAGAAAACAAACCGCCGCGTTCAACACACTGCCGATCTCCAGCTCCCCGGTATTCACGCGTTCGCCGGCCCACAACCGGAAACCCTGGTAAAAACCCACCGTCATCGTGATCATGAGCACTCCCGCCATGAGGCCGTGAAAGGCGCTCCGGACGCCGTAGACGCTGTCCCCCAAGAGACGGTTCGCCGGCGCGCTCACCACGAGCACCATGCCCGCGATAAATGCCATGACGAGCAGTACACCCAAGATCAGCGCCTTATGTGACCGCCGTTCTTCGTAAGTTGGATCTGTCATTTAACCCCTCCTTGTCAAAGGTGGACCTTTCTCAATCTCAGCGCATTGCCGACAACCGACACCGAGCTAAAACTCATCGCGGCGCTGGCGATGATCGGGGAGAGTAAAATTCCAAAGAACGGGTAAAGAATTCCCGCCGCGATGGGCACGCCTAAAATATTATAAAAAAACGCAAAAAAAAGATTCTGCCGGATGTTTCTCATCGTCGCCCGGCTGAGTTTCCTCGCTTTGGCAATGCCGCGAAGGTCTCCTTTAACGAGAGTCATGCCGGCGCTTTCCATGGCCACGTCCGTTCCGGTGCCCATCGCAATTCCCACATTGGCCTGAGCAAGCGCCGGAGCGTCATTGACCCCATCGCCGGCCATGGCTATGCGATGGCCTTTTGCCTCGAGATCTTTAATGATTTCTCCTTTTTGCTCAGGTAAAACGCCTGCCCGGACTTCGTCAATGCCGAGTTTCCTGGCTACCGCTTCGGCCGTCACCTGATTATCCCCGGTCACCATGATTAAACGAAGCCCTTCTTTGTGAAGCATGGAAATGGCTTCCGGTGTCGAGACTTTAATGGAATCCGAAACTCCCAAAAGTCCCAGAACATTTTTTCCCCGCGCCAAAATTTTTTGTTTCGGAAAATTGAACGCCCCTAGACTCAGCTCCGCTCACAATCGCCTGCGCCAGAGGATGCTCGCTGGCGCGTTCAAGACTGCCTGCCAGGCGTAAAAATTCGGACTCATTCACACCTTCGGCCGTGATGACGGAAACGAGTTTTGGTTTTCCTTCGGTCAAAGTTCCCGTTTTGTCAAAAATAAGCGTGTCTACCTTCTGAAAAATTTCGAGCGCTTCGGCGTTTTTAATCAATACTCCCGCCGTAGCGCCGCGGCCCACACCCACCATGATGGACATCGGCGTGGCAAGACCCAAGGCGCAGGGACAGGCAATGATGAGTACCGCTACGGCGTTTACGATGGCGTAAGCCATGCGGGGTTCCGGGCCAAAGAATCCCCAAACGATAAAAGTGACGACGGCGATCAGCACGACAGCGGGCACAAAATATGCGGAAACGGTGTCGGCGAGTCTCTGGATCGGCGCGCGGCTTCTTTGGGCTTCGCTCACCATGTGCACGATTTGAGAGAGTAAAGTCTCGCTTCCGACTTTTTCAGCTTGGACAACGAGACTGCCGGTGCCATTCACGGTGCCGCCGATGACCTTCATCCCTTTTACTTTTTCGACGGGAATGGATTCGCCGGTCACCATCGATTCGTCAACGGAACTTGCGCCTTCCAGGACAATTCCATCCGTGGGAATTTTTTCGCCCGGACGGACACGAAGTTTGTCGCCGCGCTTTACTTCCTCCAGTGAAATATCCGCTTCTGACCCGTCCGGATGAATGACCCGAGCCAATTTTGGAGCCAAATTAAGCAGAGAGCGAATAGCATCGCTCGTCTGAGTTCTGGCCTTAAGTTCCAAAACCTGTCCCAAAATAACCAGGACCGTGATAACTGCCGCCGCCTCAAAATAAACCGGCACCTGACCCTCGTGGCCTTTGAGCGCCTCCGGAAAAAGTGTTGGAAAAATCACTCCCGCCAGGCTGTAGGCGTAAGCGACACCGACGCCGAGCGCGATCAGCGTGAACATATTGAGACTCTTGCGGATAACGGAAAGAACGCCTCTTTCAAAAAACCAGAAGCCGCCCCACAGAACCACGGGGGTCGCAAAAAGAAACTCGATCCAATTGACAACCTTCATGGACAAAAACTTTTCAAGCGGCTTCCCGGGCCACACTTCCGAGACGGCGAGAAAAATAATCGGCAAGGAAAGAAAAAGACTTATCCAAAACCGCCGCGACATATCCTTGTATTCCCGGTTTTCCGGCGAGGCAGGCCCATTCACCGGCTCGAGCGCCATCCCGCATTTGGGACAGCTACCCGGCTTATCGCTCTGCACTTCGGGATGCATGGGGCAGGTGTAAATTAGTCCCGCGAGAGAATTCCTGCCTGCGCGAAACGTCATCTTCTAGAATGTAGCATGGATTTATCTCCGAAAATACTCGCCATATTTTGATAATTCAATAAAGAGAACGCTCCTCACGGAATTGCGTAATTTTAAAGTTCAATTTTAAATTTACTCCTTTTGCCAAAACCGAGGGAGTCAATCCCGCAAGGATAGGGCTTTAAATCATATGCTGATCTTTTACTTCCACATCGGAATCCATGCCGGGACCTTTTCCATGTAAGCCTTGTATTCTTTTGGATATTTGGAAAGCATTTCTTTTTCTTCCCGGTAAGCCAAAAGAACATAACGGATAATCAAAACGGGAGCCATGAGCAAGGTGACGAATGTCGGCCATTGGATTAGAAATCCGATGATTACCGAAACAAAGCCCAGATATTGCGGATGGCGCACATAGGCATAAGGACCCTGCTCAGCCACTCCCTCTTTGACCGCGTGAACAACGTTCCATCCCCGCACGATCAAAACGCCGCCCGCAAAAATAAGGACGTTGCTTAAAATATGCAAAAGCGAACCGTGATCCGAGCGTATTCCCATAAAGACGTTTAAGAGATGCCCGTTCACGTGCGAGAAAGGGTCCGCGACCGGGTATTTATTTCCTAGCCAGGACGCCAAAAAATAAATCGTGAGCGGAAATCCGTACATCTCGACAAATAACGCCACGATAAAAGAAGTGAAGAGTCCGAAGCTCCTCCACTCGATTTTGGTATCCGGCTTGGCGAACGACAAAAGAAATCCCACGAAGAGCGCGACATTGACGGCGACCAAAGGCCACAATCCATAGGCGTAACCGACTGCGTGCGTCTGGTTCATTTGGAGTCTCCTTTGTCATTATCCGCCGAATGATCATGCCCGCGGTGTCCCCCGTGGCCGCCGTGTCCTCCAAAAATGTGCATCAGCGGACACAAAAGAAAAAACGCGAACGGCAGGTATTGAAAGACATGCGCCCGGTGTTGCATCCAAAGATAATAACCCCCGCCGACGGCAAAAACCCAAACCGCGGCGGTTCTCCATTTATGACTCATGACTCAACTCCTTTGCGTGAGCGTACACCTTTGAAGGGAAAACGTCTGTGACAAGCGTCACTGCCCGCGCCTTAGCACAAGCGCGGAATTTTTCGAGCCGAACGCGAGCGTGTTGCACAAAACGTGCTCCACTTTTTTTTGGGCGCCTTTATTCGGCGTGACGTCAAGCTCGCATTCGGGATCGGGGGTTTCGTAGTTCAGGGTCGGAGGGATGAATTGTTCCCCGAGCGTGAAAAGCGCGGCCGCGACGCCCGCCGCGAAAAAAAAGGGCCGCCCCATTCCCAAACGGAGAGACGGCGCCCAAACCCGTGATCGCCACGCGGTCGGAATCATTCACATAAAAACTTTCAGTTGGCTGAAGCCAGTCTCCCGCTTTTTTTGAGAAAACGCGCCCCGAGATAAAATGCGACGAGCAAAACGAAAAACGCGCCCGCGAGAAAAACCTTCGGCCCCTCCACGATCCCGTCCTGCCCGCAATCCTTCCAAAGGTCGATCGCGATGACGCCGAAAAGCGTCGAAAAAACGGTGCCGTAATCTTTCCGGATCGCCCGTTTCCAGTCGTATTCAAATTCTTTCAAAGAATCCGCGAGGCCTTTGAAATCCGGCCAGAAACGGTTCACATTTTTTTCATAGGCCGCGTAGTCGGCCCCGAACTTCTTCCGCAAAAAATCTTCCTCCGCCATCGTGATCGCCAGGTACGCGTATCCGAAAAACGGCAGGACCAGCGCGTACGCTTCCCAGGAGCCGAACATCAGGCAAAACCCCGCGACGATGAGCATGTTGCCCAGGTACATGGGATTTCGCGAGTGCGCGTAAAACCCGCGGATCACGAGCCGCTCGGCCCAGACCTTTCCTTCCTTGCCGCCCCTTTTGATGTAGGCAAATCCGATCACCGCCAGGCGAAAGGCCTGCCCGGCCAGCGCCAAAAAAATCCCCGTCCACACGATCGCGGGGTCCCAGGACGCGTTTCCCAAAAACAGGCCCGGTTTTGAGGTGAAAAATAAAAAGACCAGCGCCACCGGAAAGATCAGGTTCCGGAATTGAAAAAAGAAATGGCCGGACCGGAGCGTAAAAGACCGGAGGGGATTCATTTCAGCGCGAGGATCCCGCAAAAATTGTACCAGCGGAAGAAAATGTCACAGCCTTTGAACCCGTTTTGCAAAAGGAGTTCGCGGTTTTCGTCAAAGTGGTACGGCACCAGCACATTCTCGAGCGCCTCGCGCTTTTGGGAAATTTCGAGCCGGCTGTAGCCGTTCCTTTTTTTGAATTCGTAATAAAATTTGATGAAAAGCCGGTTCAGCGTCGAATGGGGGGACAACACTTTCTCGATCAAAATCAAACAGCCGCCCTCGTTCAGCCCCGAGGCGATGCTCGCGATCGCGCGCTGGCGGTAAAGCGGGCGGATAAACTGGAGGGTCAGGTTCATGATGACGACCGAGGCGTTTTGAACGGGGATGCCTTTATTCAGATCGTGGCACAGCCATTTGACTTTTCTCGAAAAACGGTCTTTGGAAAATTTGGCCTGCGCCTGGGCGAGCATCTCCTTTGAAGAGTCGACGCCGATCAGCGTCACGTCGGGCGGGAGTCCCTTTTCGACGGCCAAAAACGTGTTGCCCGTCGAACAGCCCAGGTCATAGACGTTCGTGCCGGAGACGGCGAACTCGGCGGTGATCTCGCGGATCATTCTCTGCATCTCGTCGTAAAGCGGGACCGAGCGGTGGAGCATGTCGTCAAAGACTTTGCTCGTTTCTTTGCCGAAATTGAAATTCTCGACGAGGCGTCTTTTTCGGTTAAAAATTTTATCCTTGGGCAAGCGGGCTTGTCTCCGGTTGAGAAACTATGGTAATCTTTATAAAGGCCATGTCAAACAAAATTCAAATCGATCCGCCCGGCGGAGAGAAAAAGGTGCTCCTCCATTCCTGCTGTGCGCCCTGCTCGGGGTCCGTGATCGAGGACATTCACCGCGCGGGCATCGAACTGACCGTTTATTTTTATAATCCGAATATTCATCCCCGGAAAGAGTACGACCTCCGGAAAGAGGAAAATATCCGCTTCGCGAAAAAATTGGGGATCCCGTTTATCGACGCGGACTACGACAGCGAACGGTGGTTCGGCCTGACGAAGGGCCGCGAGAAAGACCCCGAACGGGGCGAGCGCTGTTCGATGTGTTTTGAGATGCGCTTTGTGGAAACGGCGCGCTACGCCCGTGAAAACGGCTTCAAGGTGATCACAAGCTGTCTCGGGATTTCGCGCTGGAAGGATTTTGACCAGGTGACATCCGCCGGGGTGCGCGCGGCGTCTCTGTTTCCCGGCGTCAGCTATTGGGCGTACAATTGGCGCAAGGAAAACGGCTCAAACCGCATGATCGAGATCTCGAGGCGCGAGCATTTTTACCAACAGCAGTACTGCGGCTGCGCGTATTCCCTGCGCGACACCAACCAGTGGCGAACTTCAAAAGGCCGGACGGCCGTCCGGATCGGGAAGGATTATTATTAAATTTCCCTGTTAAAAATCCAGCGAAAACGCTCTTTGGGCGCGCGGGCGATCACTTCGTCGAACCGGTCCGCCCGTTTCTGGTAATGATCAGCCAGCCCGCACAAACGCTCCTGCGCCCGGGCCGCTTCGGGTTCAAGGCCGGTCAATCCCGCGATATTCCAATAATGCATGAGATGATCCAAAATCGCCGCGTAGTCGCGCACCGTGTAAATCTTGGCGCGTTGGGCGACGAGCGCGAAGTGCTCAAAAAGATCCCCGTCCGCCCCATCGGACATGAGCCGCGCGGGCATCACGACCTTTTGAGAAACCATTTCGTCCAAAGCCAAGACCGCGTTCGACGGGTCTTCCACCAGAATCATCCCGAAAATCCGTTTGTAAGCCTCCTCGTGCCTCGCCTCGTCCGCGGCGACCGTGGAACAGATCCTGGCCAGTAGAGGGTCGCCGTACCCTTCGGCGAGACGGCCCACGTTCGCGTGGGAGACTTTTGTCGCCCGTTCCTGGAACGCGACATAGACAAACGCCTTGTAGGCATCGTTCCCCGATTTCAAATCAAAACCGTTCCGGATGAGGTGTTGGGTCGTCACCTCCACCGAGCGCATGTCCACGCGGCCCGAAAGATAAAGGTAGCGGCCCAAAACCTCGCCGTGCCGGTTTTCCTCGGCCGTCCAGCCGCGCGTCCACAGAGCCCAGGGGTTCACACTTGCCCCCGTTTCATCTTTCAAGCCCGGCGGACGATTGAGCCAGGTCTGGTAAGACGGCAGGGCCTCTTCGGTGACGGTATTCCCGACAAGCACCACCAGCAAATCGTCCGGGATGGACTTCGCGCGCGCGCGCAAAGCCTCCACCTCGCCCTGCCAGCGGTCCGACGCCATATCCGGCAAAAAATCGCCCGGCTGCCAGCTCTCCTCCACGGATTTGAGAAGGGGGAGCTGTTTTTCCACAAAGCCTTCGAGATTGATTAAGACCTCTTCCTGCATCATGGCTAGACGCTAACACTCCACCGGAGACAAAGCAAGGGAATTAGAAACCTTTCACCCATTTGCGGAAGGCGCTTAGGAAAATAAACAGGGACAAGCTGACCATGATGACGATGAGCGCGACGTTCAGGTTCACGACAAATGGCGTGGCGGTTTTCGGCCAATAATGATGAATGATCATCTGATACGCCGCCGCGAGG
>JACPWF010000022.1 GCA_016197155.1 Candidatus Omnitrophota bacterium
CCAAAATATTTTCCGACTATAGCAATTTCAATTGCTTGTTTTGTGTTCTTTGTATTTTCAACAAATTTTATCCAATCTTTAAGATTAGGAGTCCTAACAGGTAATCCAAGCTTTTTTAAGACTTTTTTATCTAATTCCTGCTTATTTAACACCAAGGGAATCTCGTAAACCGACGGAAGATCAGGGCTTGAAATTACATCATCCTTATGCACATTACAAAAAAGCGCCAATCTGTCTTTTCTTCGTTGATCGAGATATTTTTCACCATCGGCTTCTTTGAAAGGGTGGTCGCTTTTAGAGATGTGTTCAGCGGTCTTCAAAATCGGAACGCTCTCGATGGCATGCTGTTTCAGTTTTATTCATTCAGGCTTTTGGACGGGCTGACGTCTAGGGATTTGAAAGTCCTGGGTGATCCCAGTTCGGGTATCCTTTACGAGGATAACGGATCCGCGCGGAGCGAGCTACAGTTGGCCGATTTCTTTCGTATTCTTCCGAAGGCTTACGATTTATTTAATGTATTGAAAACCAACTCCGCCCACGCCAAACAGTTTCAGCACATTTTCGGAGGAGATCAGGTTTCTTCGACAACGCAATCACCCACTGCTGTCGTGCGCAAATTGCTTTTTGACGTTACGGGAACCCCGGATGATCCGGATACCCGGCGCGTAAACGAAGCCTATGATCAGAGAAAGTTTCTCGTGGCTCTCCAAAAAGCGGATCAGCTTTTGACCGCCCTACAGAGGAATGCAAAAAGATTGGGGACCTTTAACCGGCTTTTCTTGACAAATCTGCCCAAGGACGGGTCGGCCAGCGATTCACTAACCGCCAAAGATGACATTAAATTTTTGTTCGACACAGTCGGCAGTCCCCGCTACAATCTGAGCGGGTATTTGCGAATTTTGGATTTGAACTACCGCCGCGGCGACGAGAATTTTAGAAGGTAGTATAAGTATATTCATTACATATACTTATGTAAATTTTAGATCATTTTTTGATTTGAATATTTCCCATTTTTGAAGTATACTTTTAATGTCGTTTGAGTTCGGTTTTTTTGCGCTAACTTCATAAAAACAATGTGGTTACAAAATGGCAAGTTTTTTTGGGGGAGTTTATTCAGTTCTTTAAAATGTTATATGAAAAGATTAATCGAGGAAAATGATGGGTAGACATAAAGTGTAGGGGAAAAAATGGTGGAGAAGATAGAAGAAGCCAACGAAAAAAAATTCCGTTCCCGATTCAGTCTCACATTGAGAGCGATCTCCGCCGTTTTAGTTTTTACCTTCCTTTCCCAAGATCTCGTTCACGCCGAGGGCGGCGAGCCGCTCTGGTCTCACGTCACGAAAATTCCCCAGATCCAAAAAGAAGAAAATAAACTCAACAACATTACCATTCCTTACGACGCCGGTATCGCGCGGAAAGTGGTGGCCAAAGGCGCCGAAGACGTCATCATCAACATTCAGGACGCTCACCAGAAACTGGGAGCGCAGGAATCCATCACGCGCATCCTTGATAATCTTGTCCGGAACTACAACCTTAATTTAATCACACTCGAAGGCGGATCAAGCCTCATTGACACCTCGCTTGTCTCCAGTTTTCCGATCGCGGAGGTGAAGAAAAAAACAGGGCAGTACCTTCTGAAAGAGGGCCGGATCGGGGCGGGTGAATTTTACTCGATGATTTCGGAGAGTCCTGTCACGCTCTACGGTGCGGAGGATCCTTCGCTTTACAGGGAAAACGTCGAGGTTTTCCGGCGGATCATCGATAATAAAAAAGAGATTCGCGCCCAGCTCAAGGGCCTTCAGAGAGCGACCCGGGATCTTGAGGCCAAAATTTATCCGCAGGATTTATTGGAGTTGACCCACACCAAACTTCTTCACAAAAATGGAGAGGTGAAGTTCACCGACTACTGGAAATATTTCAGCCAAAAGGCCAAAGAAAAAGGCGTCGACTACACGAAATATCCCAACCTCCAAAAACTCGCCGAAACTGTGGAGCTCGAAAAGGACATTGATTTCAGAAAAGCGGGTGTTGAGCGTGACGCGCTGATCGAAGAGCTGGGAAAAAAACTTCCGAAACCTGAGCTTGAAAAATTGGTTTTAATGGCGCTCCAATTCAAACAAAATAAAGTCACGCCCGGGCAGTTTCATTATTATCTCGCGCAGGTTTCGCGCGGGAAGAATATTGATCCGGCCGCTTACAAAAATATTATTCTTTATTCCCAGTACGTCGTGCTCTACGAATCCATCGACCTCATTCAAATTTTCGAGGAAGTCGAGTCCTTTGAAAATGAGGTGAAGGAAAAATATTTCACGAACGACGACGAGCGCGTGCTGTCCCGGCTCACGGACTGCTCGCGGATTTTGAGCCGGCTTCTCGACACGACGCTCGACGCCAAGGACTATGAATTTTTCTCGAAAAATTCCGCGGAGTGCGAGATCGCCGCGATCCGGTCGGGGTTTGGCGCGCTCGGCGCGAAATACCGGGTGCCCGTCGAGAGCCTGGCGGATTTTGACGTTTTGGAAAAGGCCATCCCCAGCGCCCGGCGTTTTTACGAGATCGCCACCGAGCGCAATAAAATCCTTCTCGACAACACGCTGAAACGCATGCGCGAGGAAAAAACGCACGTGGCCGCGCTCATCACCGGCGGTTTCCATTCCGAAGGCATTTCAAAACTGATGGACGAGGAGCGGCTGTCTTATTTGATTGTCATGCCCAAGTTCGACGAGAAATCCCCGAACCGTCCCTACATCGCGATCCTGACGCAGAAGCCCAAAGAAATTGAGGAGGAGTTTAAGGACTCGGATTTTTATCTGGCGGCCGCGTCGTTTTTTGATTTGGGCCAGACGCTTTACGGCAAAGAGGATGTGATCGAGCGCATGCGAGAAAATTTCGCGGCGCTATTGGCCAACAACCGCCTGCTGACAGGATCGGGAACCTTGTCTTCGGAAACCAAAGACCTTTTTTACCAAACCTATCTTCAAAAATCCGACGAACATTTGGCGAAGTACGGGCAAAGATCCGTGATTGAGCCGGCCATGCTCCGAAAGTGGCTGGATGAGGTTTCCGTCCGGAAGGAAGAGGGCCGCTACGCCGTCTCCTTTGGCGGGCGCGCGTTCTACGTGAGTGTTAAAAATGGGGAAGTATTATCTGTCATCCCCGCGCAAGCGGGGATCGACCCTGATTCCCGCCTCCGCGGGAATGACAATTTAAAACCTTCGGGAATGACAACTTCTCTCCGCCGCCTGCCGTCAAACAAAGAAGTCAGCGCCATTCTCTTGGAAGTCACTCAGAAAACGCGGAATTTTTTTGAATCAAATATTAAAACCTTTTCATCCGGAGAATTGAAAGATCGCGTCATCGCGAGATTTCTCCGGGAATTTGAGAGAACCCTCCGCGCGAGAAATTTGACACCCACCATGGCCGCCCGCATCGCCGCGGCCCAGTCCGCCGCGCGGCTTGCGGAGGAGCTGACACAAAAGTTTAATCAACCCGCGACTC
Organism: Candidatus Omnitrophota bacterium; assembly: GCA_016197155.1. Taxonomy (GTDB): domain Bacteria; phylum Omnitrophota; class Gorgyraeia; order 2-02-FULL-51-18; family 2-02-FULL-51-18; genus JACPWF01. The sequence continues at coordinate 3,499 of JACPWF010000022.1, forward strand.
CACCCACTCAAACGACACCGCGGGTTGGGGGGGAAGCGGTGGTTTTCATCGGCTTTCTGATTTTTGCTCCGGCCATACCGGCGGCCGGCCAGGCGCTTGCCGACATGAAACCGGTTGCCATTGGCACACCTTCTTTTGCTCCCATTGTCTCCGAAGAAACGGCTCCAATGATTTCGGAAGCAAGATCCGTCACGCCTTCCGTGGAGAAGCCGGCCGGTGAGATTCAGGAAATCTCCGGCGAGGCGGTGCTCGGAGATTTCAAAACGATTCTAATGGAAACGGCTAGCCGGGCGGACCAGGCGGGAAAGATCGGGAAAGAGGATTTGGACGCCGCCCTTTTAAGGCTCGACGCCTGGAAGGAAAAGTACAGCGAGTTTCTCTCAAAAAATCCGGATCTCGCCAAGGTCCTGGACCTGGCGCTCCTTTCTTCGCGGGAGAGATTGGGAGATCCCGATTTCGTCCTGGCCCTTCGCACACCAGAGACCGATTATCAATTTTTATTGAGCCAAAAATCCCCGACATCCGATCTGGCGGAGGCGTTGACGCGGGAGATCCGACTGCTTGCCGCGCGCAGGGACGTGGAGAAATCGATCCGCGGCGCCAAGGCCGGTAAAATCGCCGCGATAGTTCGCGGCATTCTCGGCGGTCTCAATTTGGCCAATGACATTGGCCAGTCGCTGTCCAGCGCGCAGGATTTTCACATCGAGATGTGGGAAAGATCGGATGGCACGAAGGTCGCGGTAAAAGTCCCCAATGCGGCGGTTCCGTTTGATCCTCTCGGATTCTTGGAAGGGGCCGGCATCCAGATCGTCGCCGACAGAGTTTTTAATTATGGATTGAATGAAACGGCGCGGCAGGTGGCCGGCGCGCCGCGAGGGCCCGTCACAAGTGCCCCGCTCACGGGTGAGGTGGAAAAAACCGCTGCCGGCCGCTCGATCGTGCGGATCCACGAGCGTCACATCGGGAAGGGCCGTCTTTTTGCCTCGCCCGACGATGAAAAACTGCGCCCGATTCGCGAAAAAGGGGAAGAGTTTGGGATCGATTTCTGGAAAACTTCAAAAGCGACCCTTGGGGACGTTCTGAAAAAACTCGGCCTCGATCCGCCTGCAGAGATCGGCAAAAAAGCCCTTCAAAGCCATGTTTATTATGACGAATCCATTCCGCCCCCCGATTCTCAGAACGCCGCTGAGATCAAAACGTTGATATTGGATCCGGAAGATTACCGGGAATTCGGCGGTCTTGTGGAAGCCGGGCTAAAAAGAGACGGACGTTCGGTTCTTGTGATGAGTGGACAGGCTGAGAGAAAAACAAGAAAGAAACCGCCCATCAGCGTGTCATTAAAGGATGCTCCCCGAATCATCGCCAATATTTTTCCGCCGCTCAAGATCGCCGTCGGAATAAGCGATATCAAAAGCAGTGTTAATCAGTACAAGCGCGCCGCTGGGTACGCGAGGGACCTTCGGTCTGAAAACGGCCGTTTCAGAGACATTTCTTTCCGGGAATGGATGGATCGTCTGACGTCCGATCAGCGCGTGGTGATACGTCCATTGACCAGGATTGTCGAAATTCCTTATGCCACCGACAAAAATCATTATGACCGTGACGGCGTCAAGATTAAGAGGGAGGTGTGGGAACGTCTGACGGTTGAAGAGCAAAAAATTCTGACGGCCAACGGGAGCGGAGGCGGTTCCGGCGGCGACAAAGATTATATCCGTACTGGTCCTGTTTTTGTCGTCCCTCTTCGGTATTGGGCCGGGTTCAGTGACGATGAGAAGAAACAATTGAAATCAAAAAGCGTGGTCGTCGGCGACCAAGCGCTCCTTTCCATTCGCATCCAGCGGCAGATTGTCGAGGAATCAAAACCGAGACTCGAGAGGAAGTTGGCGTTCGTAAGGGGTGAGGCTATTGAAGGGAGCGTGGGCGTGGAATGGAACGGCCGACCTGTCATCGTGGGCGGATGGGTGGATGTCATGCCTGGTCTTTTGACTTCCCGCGGAGAAAGTCTGCAGGGAGTGATGATGAGGGTTCATGGCGGCGTTCTTCAGGAATTCATCGGCCCGTCGGTGCCGTATGCGGAAGCCGTCGCGGCCGCCGAGAAAACAGACCCACAAGCGGATAGGATCGAGGTGCCGCGGATTCCCGGCGCTTTCGTCGTGCCCTACGGCGCGGAAATCAGGTGGGAATCAGGTCCGACGAGAGAGCATCCGGGACGATACATGTACCGTAATCCTATGAAAGGGCAAGGCGGGTGGCAAGACCTGATGGAATATTTGAGCGGCATTCCCGATGAAACTGGCCCGGTGAACCGGTTCACATCCAAAGGCCGCGGAAAGGCTTTTCAGGAATTTTTGGAGAATGCGAAAAAAGCCGTGCCGGTTTCCTCCCGAGAGGTCACGGGAGGCGACGGCAAAACCGTCACGCTTCGCCGCTATAACATTCATCGGTATCTCATCCTCCGGTCGGGGAGCGAGACCTTTTTCATGCCGCTCGAGCGCATCGGCACGTCCGAGGAAATTTACGCGCAGACTGCGCCCGGACGTTACGAAATTGTTTCGGTCAATCGGGACCTTTCCGGAAAAATCACGGGCATCCTCACCTCCGACACCGCTGGAAAACCCAAGTGGCGCTACTATGAAGAAAACGGTCTCATCGTGAAAGTCGAGGACATCGCCGCGAAGAAAGTGTATGAATTTGTAAATCCAAAAACGATCGAGGACACAGTCTCGGCCTATCTTTTTTCTTTAGACAGGGTTCGTTTGGCGGGAGACGTTGAAAAATCACCCATCACATTCAAAGGAAAAGCGTACGTTCTCGTCATCACGCGCGATCCCGAAAACCAGCAAATCAAAAGCATTGTGGCGGTGAGCGAGGAAGAAGAGGGCAGGGAAAAGCTCCGGTATTACCGCGATCCGGTGACCGGCCGGTTTAATGAAGTTGAGGATGTAGACACCGGCCATTTTTATAGAGTGAAAGATACTGCGACTTACGCGGTGGATGAGAGTGAAATCATCGCCATCACGGAAAAAAAGACACTCACATTTAAAAATGAAACCTATGAGCTCAGAATAAGAAAAAATATCAAAACGGAAAAAATAGAAAACGCCGTTTTGATTCAAGAGGGGCGGACGATACCTGTTTATGTGGATGAAACGGCGGGAACTTTGACAGTAACCGATCCGACTCAAGCGCTTACGGAAGGTAAACCATTACCGGTTTACCGGATTGATGCGAGGCAAGGAACGATCGATCCGACTGTTCTCGGCCACACCACCCTCCTCGGTCCCTTCAAAGACTCACAAGGAACCATCATTGGCTCTCTCTCAAGGCATGAGCCCAATGACAGACCCGCTTTTTATGAGGTTCGTCTGACTAACGGAGAACTTCGCACTGTCTCTCAAAC
>JACPWF010000028.1 GCA_016197155.1 Candidatus Omnitrophota bacterium
ATTTGAAGCAAGCCCGATTTCGTGAAAAACAGTTAAAGTCGGGAAGTGGCAGGGAATTCTTAAAGAAGTTTTCGCTGGAGTAGCCTGCCTGTCGGCAGACAGGCTCAGCTGGTACCTGCCTGCCGGCAGGCAGGGAGCAGCGGTTTCGTAAACCGCAGGTCGTCAGTTCAATCCTGACCGCCAGCTTAAATTTTATTTTCAAGGAGGCAATATGGGACAAAACACTTTAACAATCACAGACGCGAATTTTGACGCCGAGGTCGCGAAATCGGCCGTGCCCGTGCTCGTGGATTTTTGGGCCGAGTGGTGCGGGCCCTGCCGCATCATGAGCCCCATCCTCGAGGAAGCCGCCCCGCTTTACCAGGGGAAGCTCAAAATCGGAAAGCTCAACGTCGATGAGAACTCCGACGCCCCGACGAAGTTTGGCGTCATGAACATCCCCACAATGATCCTTTTTAAAAACGGCAAAGAGTCCGCGCGTTTTGTCGGCTCGATGAGTAAAGGGGATCTCCAAAAGAAAATTGACAAAGCGCTCGCCGGTTAAGTTAGCCGTATTCTGTTCCGGGTTCGGTTCCAATTTTCAGGCCATCCTCGACGCCGCGCGGCGGAAAAAAATCAGCGCCCGCGTCGCGCTCATGGTCTGCGACAATCCCCGCGCCCCGGCGCTTCTGCGCGCGCGCCGTCACCGCGTCCCCGTGGTCCTCGTCGAACCGCGCCTTTTTAAGACGCGTGAAAATTACGAGCGCTTTCTCGGCCGCATTTTAAAAAATCAGGAAGTCGATGCCGTTGTCCTGGCGGGTTTCATGCGCATTTTTTCGCCGGTTTTTATCCGCGCGTTTCGCGGCAGGATTTTGAATGTCCATCCCTCGTTCTTGCCCCGTTTCAAAGGCGCCCGCGCCATCGAAGATGCCTTTCGCGCCAAGGCCAAAGAAACCGGCGTGAGCGTCCACCTCGTCACCGAAACGGTTGATGCGGGCCCCATTTTATTGCAACGCAAAGTGAAAATTTTAAAAACCGACACGCTCAAAACTCTCACAGCCAAAATTCATAAAGTGGAGCACCAAATTTATCCGCTGGCCATCCAACAATTCATCCAAAGGAGAGGGAAAAATGTCAAAGGCCGTCATTAAACAAATTCACGCGCGCGAGATCCTGGACTCCCGGGGCAACCCGACCGTGGAGGCGGACTGTCTTTTGTCGGACGGCGCGCGCGGCCGCGCCGCTGTGCCCAGCGGCGCCTCGACTGGCGAACACGAGGCGGTCGAGCTTCGCGACGGCGACAAAAAGCGCTACCTGGGAAAGGGCGTTTTGAAGGCCGTCGGCCACGTGAACGGCATTCTGGCGAAGGAGTTGAAGGGCGCCGATCCGTTTGACCAGAAAAAAATTGACGGGAGACTCCGCAAAATCGACGGCACGGCGAATAAAAAGAATATCGGCGCCAACGCCATTCTCGGCGTGTCGCTCGCCGTCGCGAAGGCGGCCGCGGCCTCAAAGGAAGAGCCGCTCTACGTTTATCTGGGCGGGACAAAGGCGTGTCTCCTGCCGGTGCCGATGATGAACATTTTAAACGGCGGGCTTCACGCGGACAACAACGTCGACCTTCAGGAATTCATGATCATGCCGTTCGGCGGAAGGACATTTTCCGAGGCGCTTCGCATGGGGGCCGAGATTTTTCATTGCCTAAAGAAAATTTTGCACGACAAAAAATTATCGACCGCGGTGGGGGACGAAGGCGGCTTTGCGCCAAACCTTCGCTCGAATGCCGAAGCCGTCGAGGTGATCCTCGAGGCCGTCGAAAAAGCCGGCTACCGCGCGGGCAGTGACGTTCGGTTGGCGCTCGATCCCGCCTCAAGTTCTTTTTATGAGGAGGGCGCCTACTGGCTCGAGGCGGAGCCCCGGCCGAAAAAATCCGCGGCCGAGATGGTGGATTTTTACGCGGACTGGGTTTCGCGATACCCCATTTTCTCGATCGAAGACGGTCTCGCCGAAGATGATTGGGCCGGATGGAAACTGCTCACCGAGCGCCTCGGGAAAAAGATTCAGCTCGAGGGCGACGACCTTTTTGTGACCAATTCGAAACGCCTCCAAATGGGCATCGACAAAAAAACCGCCAATTCCATTTTGATCAAGGTGAACCAGATCGGCACGCTCACCGAGACATTGGAGGCGATCACCCTCGCGCACAAAAACGGCTACACGGCCGTCTTGTCGCACCGTTCGGGAGAGACCGAGGACACGACGATCGCGCACATCGCCGTGGCGACCGAGTGCGGGCAGATCAAGACGGGTTCGGCCTGCCGCACCGACCGCATCTGCAAGTACAATGAGCTTCTGCGGATTGAGGAAGCGCTGGGGTCCAGGGCCCGCTACGGCTTGAGATAATGAAAAAACCGGCCACGGCGCTTGTTTTTATTTTACTTTTCATTTTGTTTCTCATTCTGCTCGCGCCGCAGGTGATGCAGGTCCGGTCGCTCAAAGCCCGCAGTCAAAATCTCGAGACGGAGATCAAAAAACTGGAGCTGGAGAACCGCTCGCTTGAGAATGAACTGCGCCTTTTGCGGGAGGATCCGGTTTATCTCGAGCGTGTCGCCCGCGAAAAATTAAACAAGGCCAAAGAAGGCGAAATCGTCTACAAGGTCGTGAGGGAGGGGGGGAATTAATTCGTTTGAACGCCACCCTGGGGCGTGGTAGATTAATCCCCCAGGCGGGGATTTGCCAAAAAGATATCGCGGGGTAGAGCAGCCTGGTAGCTCGTCGGGCTCATAACCCGAAGGTCGTTGGTTCAAATCCAACCCCCGCTAAAGTTGTACAGCCCTCTTGGTTTTTAAACCTCGAGGGCTTTTTAAATGAATCTTGGTTTAGGAGGAGATTGATGAGCAAACTGATCGAGCATATCCGTGCGGTGCAAAGCGGCGCGGCACCGGTGCCGCCGATTGCCAAGCTGAGCGGTACGCTCATGGTCCTGCGCGGCGAGGCCGCCAAAGGACGGGAGCTCACGAAAAAGTAACTCCATGCGGCGAATTTTTTGGGTGGCGGTTTTTGCGGCGGTGTTTCTCGCGGGGGGAGCGGATCATTCGGAGGCGATCCAGATGAAAGCGTATCGGAAGGCGGCGTTCGCGGGCGGGTGTTTCTGGGGAATGGAAAAAGTCTTCGCGGAACTTCCGGGGGTGGTGTCGACCGAGGTCGGCTACACGGGCGGGACGCTCAAAAATCCGAGCTATGAAGCGGTGTGCGCCGGACGCACGGGACACGCCGAGGCGGTCGAGGTGGCCTACGACCCGTCGAAAATAAGTTATGAGGATCTTCTCGAATTTTTCTTTCTCCATCACGACCCGACCACGCTCAATCGCCAGGGGCCGGATATCGGCACGCAGTACCGTTCCGCTGTTTTTTATCGGGATGAATCGCAGAAAAAAGCCGCCCAGAAAGCGATAGAGGCTTTGGACGGGGCCGGTGTCTTCAAATCCAAAATCGTGACCCTCGTCGAGCCGGCCGGCGAATTTTACCGCGCCGAGGATTACCATCAGAAATATTTAAAGAAAAATCCGTTTGGCTACTGTTCGATTCACCTTCAGTCCAAACGCGTCTCCGAAGTCCTGCGCGCGGCGAGAGATGGCCCCGCAAAATAAAAATCCTGGTATAATGCCCGTCAAGGAGCGGAACAACCATGAAAATAAAGTCCGTCATTTTGGCGATCGCTGCGCTGGGGCTGACCGTTGTCCTCGCCGGTTGTGAGACGGTGAAGGGGCTCGGCCGCGACATCAGCAACACCGGTTCGGCCGTTGAGAATGCGCTGGCTAAAAAGCATTAGAAATTTTTTGTTCTTTTTAGGCGCGTCGTTTTGGCTTTGCGGATGCGCCGCTTTTTTTCATTCCGAAGAAATCGACACGCTCATTGACGCCGGAAAAGACCAGAACTATAAAGAAGCGGTGTTGGCCGGGGAAGAGGCCGCCTTTCAAAATGTGAAAGAGGCCGCGAAAAAGGGAATCCTCGCGCCGCCCCTGTCGGGCGAGGAGATTAGAAAACAATTCGGCGAGCCGGTCGTTATCCTCACCGCCGGCGCGGAGAAAAAATGGGCCTACAAATCGCGCCGCGCGACCTGGTTCAGCGGCCCGAAGATTTATTTATTTTTTGACAAGGAAGAACATTTGACGCGTTTGGAGGAAGTGGTAAAATAAACCCGTTGTCTGTTTTGCATTCATAACCTTTAGGAGATTTTCCATGCCTCACGTCATCACGGAGAAATGTTTGGGCGAGCAGTACGCTTCCTGCGTGGCCGTGTGCCCGGTCGACTGTTTTCACGCGGGGGAATACAAGGGCGAAAAGTTCATGGTGATCGATCCCCTGACCTGCATCGACTGCGGGCTTTGCGTGCCGGAGTGCCCGGTGGGCGCCATTGTCCCCAAGATCGAGATCGATCCCGAGTACACCAAGATCAACGCGGATCTGGCCCCCCAATTCATGAACAACCCCAAGGTCACGCCGCGCGACCTGAGCGAACCGCCGCACAAGGCGCATCACAAAAAGGTCATTTAGCAGTCTGCTGAAAAACCCCATCTGCTTAGAAGCCGAAGATTTCGGTTGAAGTTTTCGGTTTATGCTGTACAATCCCACGAATGTGCTGAATTGACCCTCGACCCGCCAAAAGGTGGGTCTTGGGCGAACGGGGAACCCGAAATTCGGGGCGAATTCCTCCCGTAGCTTCGCTTTGCGAAGGGGGGATAGGGCCGCCAAAGCCCGAGTCCGACAGCTAACCCCGTAAGCTTAAACAGTGGGGAGATGCCAGAGAGCAAGCTCTCTGGCTTTTTATTTTTGAGCCATGTTAAAAAGAGTTGACCGCCCGAGAGAACTGAAATGGACCCAGGCCGCCGCGATGCTCTACGGAGATTGGGGCACGTCAAAGGCCTATGTCTTGGGCATCGCCTTCGCGCTGGCGGGACACGCCTCGTGGCTGTTTCTGGGGCTCATGTCGCTCCTCACAGCGATGATCGGGGTTTGCTACACCGTGATCTGCCGCGTGTACCCGGACGGGGGCGGTGTTTATTCCTCGGTGAAATCCCGCTCGCAGATTCTGGCGGTGATCGGCGCGCTTCTCCTCATCGCCGATTACGTGATCACCGCTTCTTTGAGCGCGCTCGACGCGTTTCATTATCTCAATTTTCCTCATCCTGAAATCTGGGCGGTTGCCGCGATCGTTTTGATCGGCGCGATCAATTGGCTCGGCCCCTCCCGCGGAGGGGACATTGCCCTGGTGATCGGTCTTTTTGCCTCCGCGGCGGTGGGCATCCTTTTTGTGTTCACGGTTCCGTCGCTTTCGCACGTGACGCTCACGTGGCCGTCCGGCGGATTTTTTTCAAACTGGACGAGCTTCGTCGGCATCGTCCTGGCCCTGTCCGGCGTCGAGGCGGTCGCCAACATGACAGGCATCATGGTGGAGCCCGTCGGAAAAACCTCCAAGCGCGCGGTCTGGCCGGTCCTTTTGGAAGTTTCCATTTTCACGTTTCTTTTGGGCCTGGCGATGAACGCGATCCCGGGCCTTTCCGGACACACCGAGGACATGCTGCGCGTGCTGGGGGATCATTACGTCGGCAAATGGTTCGGGAACGCCATTTCGCTCATCTTTGGCTTTCTTCTTTTGTCGGCGGTGAATACCGCCATCGGCGATTTCGTGAGCATTCAATTTTTAATGTCCAAAGACAGGGAACTGCCGCAGGTTTTTTCGCGGCTGAACCGCTTTGGCATGCCGGCCCTGGCGCTGATCCTGGCGACACTCGTGCCGGCCCTGGTCCTCGTGATCGAGCACGATCTGGTGAGACTCGCCGCGCTTTACGCGATCGGCGTCGTGGGCGCGATCACGATGAATCTGGGCTCCTGCGCGACGAATCCCAAAATTAATCTGAAGAAAAATGAGCGCCTGCTTTTGGGCGCGGGCTCTTTTATTTTGCTTCTCATTGAACTCACGATCGCCTGGCAAAAACACCACGCGGTCGTGTTCGCCTCGATCGTCGTGGCGACGGGGCTGATTTTGAGAGCGGCCGCGAAGGTGTTCGTGCCGGTCCGCGTCACGCTCGAAGTCCCGAGCGTCGAGGTGCTCACCATTCAGGAGGCCAGAGAGATCGCGCCGCTTTACCGCAGTTCCTCGCTCGTGGCGATCCGCACCCTGAACGAGCACCTCCTGAATGAGGCCGCGCTTCGCGCCAAAGCGATGGGGGAGCGCTCGATTTATTTGAATGTCGTCGAAGAGTCGCCGGTCCTGCCGGAGTTCACGGAGCTCGAGCCTTCGGCGGCGTCGATTGAGCTTTTGTCGAAGGCTTCTCAGGAAATAGAAAAAAGAGGGGTGAATCCCATCCCGCTTTGGCAAATGGGGGAAAATCCGGGGAAGCTGATTTCCAGCGCCGCGAAGGAACTCGGGGTCAACACCGTGATCATCGGCTCGTCGCGCCGGAGCAGTCTCATCCGGCTTTTGCGCGGGGACGTGCTACGGACGCTGGCGAAAACCCTTCCGCGCGAGTGCCATCTGGCAATCGTGGGATGATTCGAACGCAAGGATCTCTTTTTCTTTTTTGAGGGTGAGCCCGATCTCGTCGAGGCCGTGGACGAGGCGCTCTTTGACGGCGGGGTCGATCGCGAAATGAAACGAGATTTCTTCCGGCAGGTGAAGGGTCACGCGCTGTTCGTCGAGGTTCACGGTGGCCTCGAGTCCCGGATAGCGCTCGACCATTTGAAAAATTTCCCCGACCTCCGCTTCCTTTAATTCGATCGTCAAGAGCGCGTTTTTGAAACTGTTGTTCCGGAAAATGTCCGCAAAAGACGGCGCGATCACCGCTTCAAACCCGTACTGCCGGATCGCCCAGACCGCGTGCTCGCGGCTGGAGCCACAGCCGAAATTATTTCTCGCGACGAGGATCTCCGCGTTTTTGAAGCGGGGATCGTTCAGCGAAAAATCAGGATTGGATTTTCCATTTTCAAAATACCGCCAATCGTAAAAAAGCTGGGGGCCGAATCCCGTGCGCGCGATGGATTTCAAAAATTGCTTGGGGATGATCTGATCGGTGTCGACGTTGGCGCGGTCGAGCGTCGCGAGGATCCCGCGATGGGAGCGGAAAGATTTCATTTTCGAATGTCCACAAAATGTCCGCTGATCGCCGCCGCGGCCGCCATCTCCGGGCTGACCAAATGGGTCCGGCCGCCCTTGCCCTGACGGCCCTCGAAATTGCGGTTGGAAGTGGAGGCACAACGCTCGCCGGGCGCCAGCTGATCCGGATTCATCGCCAGACACATGCTGCACCCGGACTCGCGCCAATCGGCCCCCGCTTCTTTAAAAATTTTATCCAGTCCCTCGGCCTCGGCCTGCCTCAAAACCGTTTGAGAACCCGGCACCACGAGCACGCGCATCCCGCGCGCGATTTTTTTCCCTCTAAAGATGGCGGCCGCCCCGCGCAAATCCTCGATGCGGGCGTTGGTACAGCTTCCGATAAACACCGTGTCGATTTTCACATCCATGAGCGGTGTGCCGGGTTTGAGGCCCATGTACGCGAGCGCCTGCTCGACGTCTTTTCGGCTGTAGCCGGGGACCTTGTCGGGTTCGGGGACGCGGTCGGTGACGTCCAAAACCATTCCGGGATTTGTGCCCCAGGTCACCTGCGGCGCGACGCGCGAAGCATCGAGGGTGAGGGCGCGGTCAAACTCCGCGCCGGGATCCGTCGGCAGGGTTTTCCAAAACGCGATTGATTTTTCGAGCGTCCGGCCTTTCGGCGCGAAGGGCCGGTCCCCTTTTGAAAGGTATTCAAACGTCGTCTCATCGGGCGCCACCATTCCCGCGCGGGCGCCGGCCTCGATGCTCATGTTGCACATCGTCATGCGCGATTCCATCGAAAGATTTTTCACCGCACTGCCGGCGTATTCAAAAACGTGCCCCGTCCCGCCGGAGGTGCCGATCGTCCCGATCAGTTTCAGGATCATGTCCTTGGCGGTGACCCCTTTTTGGAGACGATTCGTGAATTCCACCCTGAACGTTTTGGGTTTTTTCTGCGGCAGGCACTGCGTCGCGAGCACGTGCTCCACCTCCGACGTGCCGATGCCCAGCGCGAACGTGCCGAACGCGCCGTGTGTCGAGGTGTGAGAATCCCCGCAAACGATCGTCGTCCCCGGGAGGGTGAGGCCCAGCTCCGGCCCGATGATGTGAACGATGCCCTGCTCGTCACTTTTCAAATCGTACAGTTTGATCCCAAACTCGCGGCAATTTTCGGTGAGCGCCTCGATCTGGGCCTTTGAAACCGGGTCTTTGATGTGAAACCGGTCGTCCGTGGGCACGTTGTGGTCCATCGTCGCGAATGTGAGATGGGGACACCGCACCTTTCGCCCCGAAAGCCGCAGTCCCTCGAAGGCCTGGGGGCTGGTGACCTCATGGACGAGGTGGCGGTCAATGTAAAGAAGGCCCGTGTCTCCGGAAAGGGAAGAGACCACGTGCCGGTCCCAGATTTTTTCGAACAACGTCTTTGGCATAGACCTGATAGTATAGCATATGATAAATTGAAAGGTTAAAGGAGCGCTTTTGCCGGACGCCACGAAACTCCCTTATCTCATTAAATTACTCGACGACGAGTCGGCCGTGGTTCAAAAGGCCGTGCTCGGGGAACTGGCCGCTTTCGGGCATTCCCTCGACGGGGAACTCGCCAAACTCGACATCGACGAACACCAGAGAAAAATAATTCAGGACCTTTTGGCCGGAAAGAAAGACGCGCATTAAAATTCTCGAACCCAAAACCAACCCCTTCGCGCCCCGCGTGTACGGCGAACTCCAAAAAGTCACCGAACGTGTTTTTATTTTCCGAAACATCACCAATTCCTCCTTTGTGATCGGTGACAAAGGCGTCGCGGTCATCGACACGCAGGTGAACCGTCCCTCGGCCGAGCGCCTTTTGACACTCATCCGCTCGGTCACCGACAAACCCATCCTCACTGTGATTAACACGCATTACCACTGGGACCACACGAACGGCAATCAGATTTTTAAAAACGAAGGCGCGGTCCTCGTTTCCTCGAAACGGACGAAAGAATTCATGACCGCGCGCGCGCCGCGCCAAAAAGAATTTCTGGCGTGCCGCGGGTTTGACCTGGGCCGCGACCCGCTCCTGCCGGAGATTACTTTCGAGGGAAAATATGCGATTGACTTGGGCGGCACGCCGGTCCATCTTTTTTTCGCCGGAAGCGCCGAGACCGACGACGCGACGGCCGTTCATTTGCCGACGGAAAACATCGTGATGAGCGGCGACACGGTGATGACGGGGAGTTTTCCGATTTTCGGCCAGCCGGTCTGGGACGAGGGTTTACAGGGCGACGGCCAATGGGAAAAAACCATTCAGAATCTAATGGCGCTCAAACCCGCCGTGATCCTTCCCGGCCACGGGCCGCTCGCGCGCGAAAAAGAAATGAGTTTATTAATCGCGATCGAAAAATTTTTTGTCGAAGAGGTGAGAAAATCAGTCGAAAAAGGAATGGGGATCGACCCGATCCTCTCGGACCTCGAATCCCGCCTGCCCGAGTGGATCACGAAACTGCCCATCGTCTGGGGCACGCCGCGCTACGCGATCCTGCGCGTGTACCGGGGGCTGACGAAAAAACCGGATGACGGAAAAACGGGCTGGCAATGGATGAAGCCTTCGGCCATCCCCGGGAGCGACACCTATTTTCAACTCGCCGCCGAGGCCAAAGAAGGCGGCGACGCGGGCCTGAGACTCCGCATTTTAAAAAAGGCCGTCGAGGCCTCGCCCGATTCCTCTGAGGCGCTCACGGCCTATGCCGAGGCGCTCATTGAGGAATCCCGCCGCGAGCCGTCCGTTTTGGAAAAAGGGGATTTTTTTGAAATCGCGCGCGCGGCCTGGGAGGAGGTCCTGCGGCGCGACCCCAACCACACCGGCGCGCTTTTGGGAATGGGGCGTTACCTCACGATGATGGCCTATCGCGGCGGCGATGACCCCGCGCGCGGCATGGCGCTCCTGGAAAAAGCGATGGAAACAAATCCGGCCGCGCGCGCCGGCGCCGAGGCCCAATTTTATCTGGGCATGGGTTTCCGGCGCCTCGGCGACGAGGCGCGCGCCCGCGCCCGGTTTCAAAAAGCGTTGACCCTCGACCCGACTTTTATGCCGGCCCGGCTGGCACAGTAACCCTCACATTTTATTTATCCTTTCGTAACATTCGTGAAACAATCGAAGGGTAGCTTAACGGGGATATGTTCAAAAAATAAGGAGGATGTTTTATGGGAGGAACCACAAAAGGATCAGGATGGGCTCTGTTCTGGTTCTTGTTGGGATTTACGATTCTCGGCACGGCGGCCGCGGGCGGCGGGATGATCAGCCTTGTCGCGGGCATTGCCGTGATCGGAATGTCATTCGTCATGTTTAAGGCTGTCAGAGCCGCGGAGGAATCATGAGACTCATCGGAATCGCCGTCGTCCTCGGCGGCTGGTGCATCACGCTCGCGGGACTTCTCATGACTTCGACCGTCGTTGCGCGGGGTGTCATTGCCTGCGTGGGGATCGGGGTCTCCGTCTTCGGAATTCTCGGAGTGCTCAACAGTTATTATCTGGCCCGTGCCATTTGGAAAAAATAAAAGGGAGAATGAGTCTTATGAGATCCTTAAAAATAAAAGCGCAGTTTCTCCTGGCGATTCTCGGTGTCGGCACGGCCTTGTGTTTCGCGGCCCCGTTTAGAGCGGAGGCGGCCGATTTAAGCGGCATCAAAGGCCCCGACACCGCTCAAATTGCGGCAAAAGGAGACCCCGGAGCGGAGATGACCGGAACGGTCAATGACGTGACCGTCGCCGACGCGAAGGCCGGTTTGACGCTCGCGGACCTGGCCAACCAGGCCGGACAAAATAAGATCGCGATCAATTTTGTCTGGACGCTCGTCACCGGATTCCTCGTCATGTTCATGCAGGCCGGTTTTGCGCTCGTCGAAACCGGTTTGATCCGCGCCAAGAACGCCAATCACACCATGATGATGAATTTCATGGTTTACGGCCTCGGACTTTTCGCTTATTACGTCTCTGGTTTCGCGATCCAGATGGGAGGATGCGCGCCGATCGCGAATTTGGGCGGCGTCTATCCTTTGAACAGCGAATACGCGGTCACTCTCTTCGGAAAACCATGGGCCCTTTTCGGGCAAAAGGGATTTTTCCTTCACGGCGCCACGTATGACGTGGGCGTCATGGTTCTATTCCTCTTTCAAATGGTCTTCATGGACACGACGACGACCATTGTCACCGGTTCCTGCGCGGAACGCTGGAAATTCTCCGCGTTTTGCATCTCGACGATCGGGCTTGGAGCCGTGATCTATCCTTTATTCGGCAACTGGGCCTGGGGATGCGGCTGGCTTTCTCAACTGGGTGTGAATTTCGGACTCGGCCACGGGTACTGCGATTTCGCGGGATCCGGCGTCGTGCACGCGGTTGGAGGCTTGACCGCGCTGGCTTGTGCCATGATCGTGGGCCCGCGCATCGGCAAATTTAACCGCGACGGCAGTCCCAACGCCATTCCGGGACATGACCTGGTGCTCGTGTTGGTGGGATGCTTCATTCTCGCCTTCGGCTGGTTCGGTTTCAATCCGGGCAGTACACTCGGCGCTTCCGGCAACGGCTGTCTTCGTATCGGCAGTGTCGCCGTGAACACGATGCTCGCGGGTTGCACCGGTTCCTTTGGCGCGCTTCTTTATATGTGGATGCGCTACGGCAAACCCGACGCCTCGATGGCGGGAAATGGTTTGCTTGCGGGCCTGGTGGCGATCACCGCACCCAGCGGATTTGTCAATCCGCTCGCCGCGGCCGTTATCGGATGGATAGCCGGAATTCTCGTTTGTTTAGCCGTTGAATTTTTTGACCGCGTTCCCAAGGTCGATGACCCCGTCGGCGCCATCTCGGTGCACGGCATCAACGGCCTGTGGGGTGTGCTCGCCGTCGGGTTATTTTCTGACGGCCGCTCAAACTTCGGCGGCAGTTGGAACGGCGTTCCCGGTTCTGTCACGGGTGTTTTCTACGGCGATCCGGGACAATTGGTCGCTCAGCTCGTCGGCATCTCGACGCTGGTGGGCGCCATCTTCACGCTTTCTTTCCTGTGGAACTGGCTGGTCGACGTGTTTGTGGGACAGCGCTGCAATCCGAAATCGGAGCTGGCAGGACTGGATATTCCCGAAATGGGCGCTCTCTGCTATCCTGATTTTCAGTTGAAAACCCAGGACTATCGGACGGCGTGGCCTCGAAAAATTAAGGAGGACTCATGAAAGGCACACTGATTACACTGATCGCGTCGATCGTGATTTTTATCGGAATCGGCATTTACAAATCCGGTAAAAGCGTATTTGATTGATCGTCACTCAAATCATAGGGGAAACCATCCAATGAAAATGGTCACTTGTGTCGTAAGGCCCGAAAAGCTCGAGCCGATCACGGATATTTTGGACAAGCTCCACATTGTCGGCATGACCGTGACGGACGTGCGGGGTTTCGGCCGTCAAAAAGGGCAGGTCGAACATTACCGCGGCGGGGAATACACGATCCGCTTCATCAATAAAGTCCGGATCGATGTCGCCGTCCAGGACGAGGACGTGAAAAAAGTGCTGGACGCCGTCAGCAAAACGGCGCGCACGAACAACGTGGGCGACGGGAAGATATTTGTCACACCCGTCGAAAACGCGATGCGGATCCGGACGGGCGAAGTCGGGACGAGTGCCCTCTAAATTAGAAGAGGCCTTTTCGTTCTTAAAAGAAGGGTATTTCGAAGACGCGGCCGCCGCGTTTTCGGAATACCTTTTTTCTAATCCGGACAGCGCCGCGGCCTTCCAGGGCCGCGGGATGGCCCGCTCCCAGCTTAGGCAATGGCTCGCCGCGGTGTCGGATTTCGGCCGCGCCAGGGAACTGGATCCGGACGATCCGGAAAATTCGCTGGGGCTGGCCGGGAGCCTCGCCGCCTCCGGCAAGATCTACGAAGCGATCGACGTCTACGAGGCGCTTCTGGCCGACCAGCCCGAATGCACGCGCGGCCACATTCAGCTGGCGCGGCTTTATTATCAATTGGGCGTCATCGCCAAGGGGCACGGCCGGCTTGATGCCGCCCTCCGGTCGCGGCCTTCTCCGGCCGAACGTCAGCAAATCGAAGCATTAAAAAAAGAACAGCTCACTCTCGATAAAAAAAGATACCACCGCCCCGACTTTGAGGCCCTGCGCCGGCAAAACCACGCGTCCGGCTCGCTGTGGACAAGGCTAAAAAGAATTTTTAAGAAATAGCCCTCTCCGGAACTCCCTTGCGAAATCCCCTCCCGCAATATAGAATGAATCCGTTTTATGGAAACCCTGGCCGCCGAACCCAACCTCTCGTCTTTTAACTATTTAAGAAAAGATGTCCGTTTTCTCACCACCCTCCTGGGGGACGTGATCCGGGAGCAGGAAGGGGATCTTTTTTTTCAAAAAATCGAAGAAATCCGGAGGCTCGCCAAGAACATCCGGCGCGACCCTTCCGCGGACCTCATTGCCGGGCAGAAAAAAAGAATCGAATCGCTGACGCTCGACGAAGCCTACAAGATCGCGCGCGCGTTCACGATCTATTTTCAGCTCGTGAACATCGCCGAGGAAATGCAGCGCGCCCGCCGCATCCGCGAATACGAAAAGGACGCGGACCTGCTCCAGGACATGTCCGTGCGGAAACTTTTTCATGATTTGAAAGAGCGGGGGCTGTCCGCCGGAGAAGTGACGCGTTTCCTCTCGAAGATGGAGGTGGAGCTGGTCCTGACCGCGCATCCGACGGAGGCCAAACGCCGCACGGTCCTCGAGCACCTCCTCCGCATCGCCTCGGGCCTCATCCAAACCAGCCGCGCCGATTTGACGCTCACCGAAAAAGAATCCGCCGCGGAAGGCATCAAGGAAACCCTCGAGATCCTCTGGCAAACCACCGAGATTCGCCACCGCAAGGTGCAGGTGATGGACGAGGTGGATCAGACCCTTTTTTATTTCCGCCGGACGATCCTGAATCTTCTCACGGGCGTTCACGAAAAAATCCGACAGGAATTTAACCGCGCCTTCGGCCCCGGTTCTTTTGACGTCGAGCCTTTTATCCGCTTCGGGTCCTGGGTGGGTGCCGACCGTGACGGAAATCCCAACGTCACCTGCGAGGTCACGCGCCGGACCGTCACGATCCAGAAACAGCTGATCCTCGGCGTGTATCTGGCGGGGGTCGAGGATTTTATCCGGAAATTCAGCCAATCCGCCAGCCGCGCGGCGGTGGGGAAAAAATTGGCGGAATCCCTCGCGAAAGACGAAAAACTTTTCCCCGATCTGGCGCGGGAACTGAAGCGTTTTGAATCCCACGAGGTTTACCGCAAGAAATTTTCTTTCATGCATGAGCGCCTGGCCCACACGCTGAAGAGCAAAAAAGGCGGCTACGGCTCGTGCGAGGAATTTCTCGCGGATCTGTCGGCCATTCAGGAGAGTCTCCTCGAAAATCAGGGGGCCCTCGCGGCCGAGGGCGTGCGGCGCTTCATCGACCAGACGCGTTTTTTCGGGTTTCACCTGGCGAAACTGGATTTTCGGGATCACTCCGGAAAGGTCACGCGCGCGGTCCGGGAGCTTCACCCGGACGGGGACACTTCGGATGAAAATTTTCTCCTCGAAAAAATTTTGAGCCCCGCCCCGCCCCCCAAAAGGCGGAGGCTTTCAAACGATTCGCGCGACATCCTCGAACAGCTCGAGACCCTGCGGCGGATTCGCAAGCGCGAGGCGCCGCACGCGGTGGAAAATTATATCCTCAGCATGACGGAAAAACCCGCCGATATCCTGGCTCTTTTTTATCTGGCGAAAGTGTCGCGCCTCATCCGCGTTCAAAAAGGCGGGGTGACCGGGAGCGCCATCGGCATCATCCCGCTTTTTGAAACCATCCACGCCCTCGACACCGCGCACGAGGTGATGGACAGGCTTTTTTCTCTCCCTGTTTACAAATCGTACCTCGCGTCGCGCGGGAATCTCCAGGAAGTGATGCTGGGTTATTCCGACAGCAGTAAGGACGGGGGCTACCTTACGGCCAACTGGAAATTGTACCTGGCTCAAAAGAATCTCGCCCAGGTTTGCGACCGGCACGGCGTGAAATTGCGTCTCTTCCACGGCAAGGGCGGCACGATCGACCGCGGCGGCGGCGAATCGCACCGCGCCATCATCGCCCAACCCTACGCGGCGGCCGGCGGGCGGATGAAGATCACCGAGCAGGGGGAGGTCGTCGCCCAAAAATACGCCAACCCCGTGATCGCCGAGAGAAATTTGGAACAGCTCGTCACGGCCGTGGCCTGGACGAATCTCGTGAGCAAAATTGAGGTGGAGGCCAATCCGAAGATCCCGGTCTGGGAGAAGCGGATGGAAAAATTATCGGGCCTATCCTTTCAATTTTACCGCCAGCTTGTTTTTGAAACGCCCGGATTTCTCGATTTTTACAACGAGGCGACCCCGATCCGGATCCTTAAAATGACCAACATCGGCTCGCGTCCGGCCTCGCGCAGTGACAAGAAAAATTTTGAGGCCCTGCGCGCGATCCCCTGGGTGTTCAGCTGGATCCAGTCGCGCTACATCGTCTCGGCCTGGTACGGGATTGGTTTTGCCCTGGAAAGTTACGTCCGGGAAAGGGGAGAGGCGGGCCTGCGCGAATTGCAGGAGATGTACGGGGAGTGGGCGTTTTTCCGCTCGCTCATTCACAACGTGCAGACGTCGCTGGCCAAAACCGACCTGCCGGTCGCCGAACAGTACGCCGCCCTCGTCGGAGACCCCGTTCTCCGGAACGGCATCCACCAAAGGATCCTGGCGGAATACACCCGCGCGGTGACGGAGGTCCTGCGCGTGTCCTCTCAAAAAGAACTTTTGGATTTTCACCGCGTTTTAAAGGACTCCATTCGCCTGCGGAATCCCTACGTCGACCCCTTGAATTATCTTCAAGTGCGGTTCTTGAGCGAAATGAAATCCGCTCACGGCGAATCGCTCAGCGAAGGCCGCCGTCAGAAAATCGACGAGATTCTCCTTTTGACCGTCAACGGCATCGCTTTTGGCATGAAAAGCACTGGCTAACCCTTTTATTTCAAATGAGTTATAATATTTTTTTTACTCATTGAATAGTGTCGGTTTATCAGGTATACTAATCGGTTATCGTGGAGCACACAACTTTTAAAAAGATTTCAAAAAAGTGAGCCCATTTCGCAGAATCTTTATAATCTTTTTTCTGGCGCTTGCGCTGACCGGATGCGCCGGCGGAGATTCTAAAAAAGATTCGCAAGTCATCATGGTCTGGCATTGGCTCTCCGACCGCGACGACGCCTTCCGCGAGTTGGCCGCCCGGTACGAAGGCCAGACAGGCGTCAAGGTCAAATTCGATCTCTACGCCCCTTCCGAAATTTATTCCCAGAGAATCAAAGCCGCCGTTCAAACCCAGACCCTTCCCGATATTTACGGCATCCTGGGAGAAAAACAGGACTTCGCCAGTTTCATCAAGGCCGGTTTTGTCGAGGACCTGACCGGCGTTTTGAACGCGCCGGACGGGGGCGTGCCCTGGAAAGACCGTTTTTTTGAGAAGGCGCTGGGCGTGAACGAGTTTCGTCCCGCCAATCCCTACGGGGTCGCCCCCGGCGTTTACGGAATCCCGCTCGACATGACGACAATCCAGATGGTTTACAATAAAAAACTCTACGCCGAAGCCGGCCTCGACCCCGCCTCGCCGCCGAAGACCTGGGAGGAATTTCTCGCGCATGGCCGCGTCCTGCGCGACAAAAATATCCCGCGTTTCGTGAGCGGTTTCGGGGAGATCTGGATGATCGACGCGCTGGCCTCGAATTGGGCGATGAATCTGATGGGGGAGGAGAAAGTTTTCAAAACCTATGAGGGCAAGGCGCCCTATACGGACCCCGATTGGATCAGGGTCCTCTCTTTATTCAAACAGATGGCGGATGAAAAAATTTTGGTGGACGGCGCGGTCACGATGGTGAACAAAACCGCCGAGCAGACGTTCGCGAACGAGCGCGCGGCCTTCGCGTTCAACGGTTCCTGGTGCGTGAATGTTTACAAGGGCATGAACCCCGGCCTCGACTACGGCGTTTTTCCGCCGCCCGCGCTTTCCAGGGCCCATCCGATGAAGATTTGGGGCGGGGCGGGGACCTCGTTCGTCGTGAACGCCCGTTCCGCGCGTAAACTCGCCGCGGTCGAATTTTTAAAATGGCTCACCGCCGATGCCCAGCAGGCCTTTCTTTCCGAACAGACCCAGAATCTTCCCTCAAACAAAAACGTCTCCGGTCAAATCCCGCCCGTCCTGGCCCAGTTTTCCGTGGGCATGGAAAATGTCACGCACCCGAACGTTTACCCCGTGCACGAATCTCCGGAGGTGACGGAGGCCTTTGACAAGGGCATCCAGTCCATTCTGATCGGCGAGAAAACGCCCGCCGAGGTCGCTCAGGCGGTCCGGCGCGTGAAGGAAAAGGGGTCCCGATGAATTTTCAGAGGCTGCGAAATTTTTTTGGAAATTATATTTTTATCCTGCCGGCCCTGGCCCTCTTTTTGGTGTTCAGCCTTTACCCTTTTCTCAAGGTTTTTCAATTGTCCGTCACCGGTTGGGACGGGATCTCCCCTCAAACGGCCTTCGTGGGCCTGGCCAATTTCAAGGACCTTTTCACGGACAATCCCGTTTTCTGGCTTTCGATGAAAAACGCGTTCACGATCACGTTTCTGGCGCTGACGGTGCAGAACCTCCTGGCGCTGTTCCTGGCGCTTCTGTGCGACCGCGACATCAGAGGCGGGAATATTTACCGCGTCATTTTTTACCTGCCGCCGGTGCTTTCGGGAATCGTCGTGGGACTCATCTGGAACTGGATCTACGACGGCAACTACGGCCTTCTCAATCATTTCCTGTCGTTCATCGGCCTGGGTGATTTGTCGCGCGCGTGGCTGGCGGACGCAAAGACCGCTCTTTTTTCGGTCGCGGTGATCCACATGTGGAAGGGGTTCGGCTGGGGCTTCGTGATTCTGCTCGCGGGCCTGCAGAGCATTCCCAGAGAGCTCTACGAAGCCGCGCGCGTCGACGGCGCCAGTTCCTGGGTGATGTTTAAAAACATCACGGCCCCGCTCATGATCCCCGTTTTCATTTTGGTGTCGATCCTGACGATTTTGGGGACGATGCAGATATTTGACATCATCATTTCCACGACCGGCGGCGGGCCGGGC
This sequence comes from Candidatus Omnitrophota bacterium, assembly GCA_016197155.1. Taxonomy (GTDB): domain Bacteria; phylum Omnitrophota; class Gorgyraeia; order 2-02-FULL-51-18; family 2-02-FULL-51-18; genus JACPWF01. Next base: position 18,232 of record JACPWF010000028.1, read on the forward strand.
TATCACACCGAAGTCCCGATCACGCGCATCCTGACCACCATGATCGGCGCCTCGAAGTTTGGCTACGCCTGCGCGATGGGCGTGGTGTTTGGGCTGGTTTTGTTGGCGATTTCGATGGTTCAGATCCGCGTGTCGCGCGCGATGCGGCAGGTTTAAAAAAGGAGTTTCCGGTGGACGGGATCCTCGTCGACCCAACGGACGTCAACTATGAAAAGCTGAAAAAAAACACGGTCAGCTTTTTCACGCACCTTTTTCTCATCACGGTGTCGGTGGCCTGCATTTTTCCGCTGTGGTGGGCGTTTGCCTCGAGCCTCAAAACGCAGGGGAGCGTCTTCAAGGATCTGAGCCTTTTCCCCAGAGACGCGCATTGGGAAAACTACGTGGAGGCGTGGACGCGCGCGGACTTTAGCCGCTATTTTCTGAACAGCCTTTTTTACACGGTGACGGTGGTGCTCGGCGTCGTCTTCATCGCGTCGATGGCGGCCTACGCTTTTTCGCGCCTGCGTTTCCGGGGCCGGAACCTCCTCTTTTTAGTCTGCATCTCGACGATGATGGTGCCTATCCCCGGGTCGTTCATCGCGCTTTATGTTTTGCTCAATAAACTGCACCTCATCGACACGCGGCTGGGCTACATCCTTCCGCAGATCAACGGGGGACTGCCGCTTGGGATTTTTCTCCTTAAGACTTTTTTTGACGACCTGCCCAAAGAGCTCGAGGATTCGGCGCGCATCGACGGCTGTGGGCGCTTCCGCGTGTACTGGCACATCGCACTCCCGCTGGCGCGCCCGGCGATCGCGGTGCTGGCGATTTTCGTGATCCTGGCGGTGTGGAACGAGTACTTGCTCGCGATGCTGGTCCTTTCCAATAAGGACCTCATGCCGCTTCAAAGGGGGCTCATGGTGTTTCAGGGCGCGCACATCACGCAGTACCCGCTTTTGATGGCGGGGATCGTGATCACGGTCCTGCCGGTTTTGGCGATCTACCTTTTGCTTCAGAAACACATCATCAAGGGCATCACGGCGGGCGCGGTCAAAGGCTGATCCCCATGAAAACCCGCGCGCTTTTTTTGCTGTTTTTTCTCTGCGGGACTGCCGCCGCGCGCGCGGCCGGTTCCGATGATGGCGGCGCGCCCGGAGTGGAGATGCTCAATTCTCACGGAGAAACGATGGAGCTGGCTTTCAAACTTTACGACCCCGGCGCCGAGACGATCGTGGATTATTCGCGGTACGGAAAATTCGAGGGGATCGGCACCGATCACTACGAGTACCGCGTCGCCGACCGCAAGGGTCTGGCCGCGGCCGTGGGAGAGGGCATTTATCCCAACGGTTCCGTTTACAAGGACCCGGTTTACCGGATGATCGTCACGAAGGGAAAATTGTCCGGCAGTCAGTGGGACTACGTGAATATCGACAACCAGGACCTGTCCTTTTACAAATGGGCCACGGCGCATGACACGCCCGCGGTCCAGCAGTTTTACGCGGCGCTGGCTCTCGAGAAACTCGGCGAGACGGCCCAGGCGATCAAGGCCTATTACGCGGTCGTTGTCCATTTCCCCAAGCAGATCGGCTGGACGATCTGGCACACGCCGCTTTACATGGGGCGTCTCGCGATCGACCGCATCGACTATTTGACGCGCAAACATCCGGAGCTGGGGATTAAACTTGTGGACGCGGATATTGTGGTGGAGAATGGTTACAATTCCGCTCCCGCGGACGATCGCTTCACGGTGAATCCGGGGAGACTCGTGAAGGCGGACCCGGAGGAACTCAAACCCAGACCGGCGAACCTGGCTAAACTCGCGATCACAAAAACCGTGGGCACGGGATCCGTCCAGCTTCTTCAATTTCAGAATCACCACTGGCAGTTGCGCGTGGACGGGAAGCCGTTCATGGTGAAGGGCGTCGCCTATGGCCCCACGCCGGTCGGAAAGACACCGGATCAGGGTTATAACTTGGATTCCTGGATGACAACGGACCTGGACGCCAACGGAAAAATCGACGGCCCGTATGATTCGTGGGTGGATAAGAATAAAAATAACCGGCAGGACCCCGACGAACCCACGGTGGGGGATTTCGCGCTCATGAAACAGATGGGTGTGAACACGATCCGCCTTTATCATCACGCGATGAATAAGGAACTCCTGCGCGGGCTTTACAAAGAATACGGGATCCGCGTGATCATGGGGGACCTTTTGGGGATGTACGCGGTGGGCTCCGGCGCCGAGTGGTTCAAAGGCACCGACTATACCAACCCCGCCCAGCGCGAATTGATGAAGGAAAGCGTTCGCCAAATGGTGAACGAATACAAAGACGAGCCCTATATTTTAATGTGGATGCTGGGCAATGAATCCAATTACGGCGAGGCCGGCGACCCCAAAAAAGACAAGGTCGGTTTCGGCAGTCAGGCCCGCACCCAACCCGAGGCGCTGTACCAATTTTCCGATGAGGTCGCCGGCCTCATCAAAACCATCGATCCCAAACACCCCGTCGGCTTTTCGAACGGTGACACGCTGACACTTGACATTTTAGCCCGGCACCTGTCGAATATCGATGTGCTGGGGGTCAACGCTTACCGCGGCGCCGCCGGTTTCGGCCGCAGTTTTTGGCAGGACACCCGGCGCCTGGCGGACAAACCGGTGCTTTTCACCGAATACGGCTGTCCGGCCTATTATTCCGGAAAGGACGCGGATTGGGGCGAGGAAAAACAGGCGGAGTATCTCCGCGGAAATTGGGAAGACATTTTAAATAACGCCGCCGGTTTGGGCGCGGGAAACGCGATCGGCGGCGTGGTGTTTGAATTTGTGGACGAATGGTGGAAGGCGGGGCCCCCGCCGCAGTTCAGCCCCTCGACGCAGGAAACCGTCGGGCAGTTCCGGGCGGATTTTCCGGACGGGTGGATGCACGAGGAATGGCTGGGTCTGACGAGCCAAGGGAACGGGGGTCATTCCCCATTTTTGCGGCAGACGAGAAAATCCTATGAGTATTTCAAAAAGGCGTGGAGGGATTAACGTGATGCGTTCGAAATTTGAGATTAAAATTTTAATGGCGGCGCTGGCGGCCGGCCTTTTATTCCAGGGTTGTGAGAAAGCCGAGGGTGTTGGGCCCGTTGTCGCAACCTCCGCTCCGTCGGAAAAGGCCGCCCCCCGCGTGTCCGCCAAAGTTTCCCCATCGGGCGTGTTCAAAACCTTCCCCATTTACACCGACGCCAAATCGCCGGACAATCACTACGTGCCCTCGGGCTGGATGGGGGATTACGGGGACATTCAATTTGACGACTCTTGGGCCACAAACCCTCATGGGGGATCCACGGCCGTCAAGGTTTCGTATTCCAATAAAGCCACCCAAGGCGCCCGCTGGGCCGGGGTCTATTGGCAGAACCCCCCGAACAACTGGGGAACCCGTCCCGGGGGTTATGATTTAACGGGCGCCAAAAAGCTCACCTTCTGGGCCCGCGGAGAAAAAGGGGGAGAGCGC
>JACPWF010000032.1 GCA_016197155.1 Candidatus Omnitrophota bacterium
CCTTGACCAAAGACAACTCACAGCCGAAGTCTACGGCCACACCACCCTCCTCGGTCCCTTCAAAGACTCACAAGGAACCATCATTGGCTCTCTCTCAAGGCATGAGCCCAATGACAGACCCGCTTTTTATGAGGTTCGTCTCTTAAACGGACAGCTGAGAACCGTTTCCACTTTTCGTTTCCCCGGTGACACGCAAGACCGTTTGAGCGTGATGATTGATGCCCCACTCGTGGGGAAAAGACAGTCGGCTTTTGAGGTAGTCATCTTGCCGAACGGCGGATCATTCATGAGGCAAACCCCCGTCACTCAACTCATTTACCGTTCCTATGATCCCAAAACCGGTGATGCGTTTCTGGAGTCGTGGTTAGGCGACAGCCGCACCCCTCGCCCCCGTAAACCCGCTCGTACCTACGTTCGTGGCGGAAAAAATTATTTCCCGTCTGTTTTCAGAAAACCCGGCGAGAAAAAGGACCGTTATGCGGTATCGTTCGCGCCACCCAAACCGGACGGGAAAACAGTGGCCGGTTCCCACGAACTGACCGTGTCCCCGACTCGTGTCAATGTCTCACGCGGAACCGTCGTCCAGTCCATCCTTCACGGCTACAATCCGGATACCCGTGAAGCCCTGGTTGAGTCCTGGATCGGCCCGAAGGGCTCCAAGCGCCCCACATTCAACAGAACAGTAACCTACGTGGACAGGTTGGGGACTTCCCTTCCCGGGATTATTTTTTATTCAAGGGGTTCTTTTAGGGAACGCTACGCGGTTCTTCTAAAAAAAACTGTAGCGGACGGAAAGACGGCAGTGGGCGCCCGGGAAGTATGGATAGATCCCAAGACAAGAAGGATTCGCATATCGCCACAGCCTGTTGTTTGGGCCATTTATCACAGTTACAATCCCAGAACCGGAGAGGCTTCGATGGAATCGTGGGTGGGAGGCAAGGGGACCAAACCTGCCGTCGGGGTCAACTATAGCGTCATCGATGACAACGGCGTCAGTCACCCCGTTTTCAAAGATGACGCCGGCGTTTATTCCATGCCGCCGCTTAATACCAAACTCGATGCGCCCGGGAAATCCACCATCACTTACGTCGTCAATTTCCGGACGCGTCAGATATCCAGTCAAAGAGTCGCCAAAGTAGTTGTCGTTAAAAATTATTTTCGCGGCGGAGTGGGAATCGGCCAGATTTTGAAGGTTCTGCCGTTCCCGTTAAACGGCGACGTTTATCACGTGCTGACACGGATCGATAACTTGAGGATGCCCGTCCACGTGGACGAAGACGGAAAGGTTTCCCTCATTTCTCCCCGCGCCCGGCTACAAAATGCCGGTGACACGGCGATCGCTTACGTGGACGATCCCCGGACCGCGGGGCCTGATTATGCCAAGCGGGTGTCCAAACTCACCGTCGAAAAGGTATTCGTGGAAAATGGCAGGGTGACGGGCCGTATTCTACGCATCGAGCCGTTTGGCGCCGAATACAAGGGTGCAATTTTTAGGGATGTGTCGGATGCCAAAGGGGTCTTGCGTTACCACGTTCGCCTGAAGGACATTCCGTCCATGATTTATGAAATTGCGCGTGACGATTCGGGTGTCGAGCTTGGATCAAACAACTATTATTATAACGACCGCGCGAAAAAAATGAGCGAAATCAAGGGTTCTTTAGTGGGAGCGACAGGTTTCCTGCCTGAGAAAGATGAGAAAGGAAATCTCAGAGGCATAGAGATCCGTACTAGCGAACCCATTGATTTTCGGGCGCTGTCCAAAGAATACCGTGAGAAAATCCGCCGGCGCGGAAGAGGCGCCAGACTCGCCCTATCCAAAAAAGCGGTCCTGCTCGGGATGAGCGCCGTTTTACTCGCGGTTATGAATCACCGTCTCTTTTTCCCTCCGAGGGTTCCGAAGCCATCCGGATCTTCGATCAGAGCCGTGTCTTCCGAAGACTGGTTAAGAAATTACGATCCCAATAAACGGTCGGACAGCGAGGTCATTTTTCAAGCGGACCCCGCCCGTCACGTTTTAACGGTGAAAGTTTTGATGCCGGACGGGAGCCACCGAACGCTGGAAAAGAAAGACCGCGCCGCCATTAATTATCAGCCGACGGAAAACACCGATAACCGAAACATCGCCTACTACACCTACGGGCACATGGCCGAGCTTGTGGCCGCCCTACTTTCGCCGGATGACCCTATTTTCCAGCATCCGGTCCTGCGCCGCCTGGGCATTCCCCGCGAGAGAGGCCAAGATCACGCCAAAATTTTACGTCAAATGGGCGTGCGCGTGCTTCGCTTGTATTCCGAACCCGACCGGGACCAAAACCCATACGACTACGAAGGTTTTAATCTCATTATGGATCATGTCCATGAGGAACGGCATGGCGGGTTGTCTGTGATCGGCACTCACTGGGCGGGACTCGGGCCTTCTTTTCCGGGTTTTCCGGCCCTCGGCAAGAACACAACTGAAACCCGCGAAGCCGTGAAGCGGAGCGTCGAGCGCATCGTAGAACAATACGCCGCAAAGCCCTGGTGGTTAGGCATGATTCTGGGAGTGGAAAATAACGCGCACGTGACAGGCGGTTTTTTAAGGCGGGAAGAGGATGGATATGAGTTAAGTCTCGCGCAACACTACGAATTTCAGGCATGGCTTGCCCAGGCCGCCAAGAAAAAAGAAGAAGAAATGAGCGGCTCTTTGCGTTTAAAGATCCGGCACCCCTATGGCATCGGCAACGCCTATCTGACAGACCAAGAGGCCGGTTTAATAAAAGCGGCGAACAACCGATACGGCAACCCCATCGACTACATTGCCGGCACGTTTTATCGGGGGAACGGGATTATTCCAGGCGATCCTCGCGATATCGTCCGTGTCATGCGGGCCTCCGGGCAAGCGGGTTTGCCCTTCATGCTCGCGGAAGTGGGAGCTCCCGCTGTTTCGCCCACAGACTCTGCTCCGTTGGAATACTTGAATAAAGTTTATGCTTCCCTTCTTCCCGATCAGCAATGGGTTTACGCCGTCGCTCCTTTTGAGGCAACCTCCGAAGAATGGAAAGGGGGTCACCCGAATGAAAAACGCTTTGGAATCATGAACAATCAAAACCGCGAGCGTTATTTTGAAAAATGGATTGGTATCTCACCGGCCCGTTTGGCGCGCCAGATTTTGTTTTCCCGATTCAGTCCGCTCATTTGGCTGGGTTTATTTTTATTCGCCGGCACACTTTTGGGTCCCCCGGTATCGGCTCAAAAAGTTTCCAACCAATATTATCAGAGCAGATTTAGTAAAAAATTAGGAGGCCAGGTCCTGTTCCAACCTGCCGGTGAATCCATCAAAGCCTCATTCTTCAGCGCACCCACACCCACAGGCCGCACCGTCATTTACAACTCCAAACGCTATCCCGAAGCGCGGAGAACTGATAAAAGGAACGGCCGCGTCCAGCGTCTGGCCATCGTGGGAGAGGGGGAAGAAAAAGGCAAAGAGGTTGCCCGGCTCGACCTTCTGAAAGGGGAGGCCGAGGTGCTGGAATCCGAGGGGTTCTCCCACGTCCACGATTTTTCCGTCAACCCCACTAACCCCTCAGAAATCATCATCGCCGGACCCAAGAAGCTAATCATTTTGTCAAAAAAAGACACCCAGGGCCGGATCATCGCCAGAAAGACCCCTGTTCGCGCCGATAAAGCGACGCGCCACAACCCCGAAGGGCTGGATGATGACAACGCGTGGGACGAAGCATACACGTCTGAAGGCAGTATGGTCGAAATCGCCCGCGACGGTTTTGTGACAACTTACGATCCAATACACGAGGGAAAAACCGGCGTGCTGAAACCTCTAAGAAAGTATCGTCTCGAAAGCGGACCTGGCGGCAGGACTGTGAGGGTTCTTGTCAGACAAATCGAAGTTTCTGTTAGTTGGCAGAGGAAAATTATTCATACAAAAGAAATTCCCGTGGATCCGGACGGAGGACAGATCGAAGAAACAGCCGCTAATGAGCGGATCGATCGTGAGATGACCTTTGACGGAGTGCTTTTGGTTGAAATCCGCCGATGGAAAAGTCCGTCCGGTCGGCGGATGTCTCAACGTACTTTTTACGATGAGGCCGCCTCACGGGCCGTCGGAGGGCAGGTGCCCTCCCGTTCCGATTTTTCCGTCGACGGCGTGATTTATTCCAAAACCACTCATCAAAACCCTGTTTCCATGGAGACGGCTCTTGGAGGAAAAATAGACCGCCTTGATCCTGAACTGCGGGCGTTATGGACTGCTCAAGGGATAAGAGACAACACCATGATGCAGCCGGCGACCACGGTGACCAGGAATGGGATAGGGTCGATAGAATACCGAAGGGTCGGGGACAAGACGGGGCGGTTGGTTGTCACGAAGGCCGGGGGCACCCTGAGCCTCGCCGTGGATTGGGATTTGGAAAATCACCCGGTACACAGTTTTAAAATAACACCTGGCGGCCACGTGACGCATGAATATATTTCAGACGGCAAGGGAACTTTGGCGAGTTTTTTCTCGTCGACTCGGAGGGGTCAGAGGGACAAACAAACATTTCTCTCTCTCACCAACCGCTTACGCGGTCTCAACGACAACACAGAGTTAAAAGTCGTCCGGGAAATTCCGTGGGTTCGTCGAACCGTCAATGGAGAAATGGAATATACCCGTCCCACAAGCCCCGAGGCCGAGACCAGAATATTCTATCTGTCCCATGATCCGATGGGCTTGCCGGTATGGTCCGAACGGGTGGTTGCAAATGGGGATTTGCATCGCACGGTCTATTTTCCCGGAAAACGCGCTCTAAAGCTTTCCAACAAGAGCAAATTTTTCGGAGGCGCCGGCTACGCATATTGGCGCATCCGCCTGGGGGTGGCTTATGGTTACAATCTGCCGCTGGATAGGGCGCGAGGCAACGAAACTTTCAACGCATCTTCTTTCGACACGTTTGATTTTGAAATCAGAGGTCAGTCCGGAGGGGAAAAATACCAGGTCATTTTTATCGACGCGCAAGGGCGCCGGGCGGTTTGGACGCCGGATCCGGCGGGCAAAACCTATCAAGTGGTCAAAATACCCTTGGCGGCCATGAAACGAAAGGGAGTGAATCTCGAAAAACTCATCAATATCGTGTTTTCGTTTGGCGGTGATGTGGGCAATCCAAAAGGCGCCACCCTCTACGTCAATGATTTCCTTTTCCGTTCACCAAACCAGGCTGTTCCCACCAGTCTGTTTCGAGGTCCCGTCGAATCTCTGGGCGATACAGACTCGCATATTTTCACCGCGGAGACTATCAACAACAGTGCTTCCTCGTTGGGATTGGTTTCCTCCTATACGTACAACGCCTCACGGACACGATCCGAACGGGACCCGCTTTTGGTCTCGACAACGGACTATATTCTCACCGATTCCGACGGCAACCACTACTTCCTTTACGGCGAGGAAGAAAGCCAGGTGAGTTTTGTCGAAGTGAAGAGTTCGGAAAAGAAGCTACTCTATCGGATCTATCTCAATGGTTACGTGAAGGACAATTATTTAAGCATCCAAAGGGAGCGCCATTACTTCGATGCGAATGAATTGCCCGTTTATGCGGTTGACGAATTTACCGGCGATCTTTTGTGGATAGTTTATACCCGCCACCTTCCCAATGGAGACACGGTGGACTGGAAGAGGCGTGTTCACAACGGCCACTTAACACAAGAGGAACAGGTCAAGCTCTTTGGTCCGGACGGCAACCAGCGTTGGGAGAGGTATCTCGGGGATCAATTCGATCTTGTCCGAGGCAAACGCGTGCCGCGCCGGATCTCCTGGACTCCTTTCATTGGCCCCGAACCCGACGGAGTTGCCTGGAATCGGCGGCTCCAAGAAGTTCGTGGTTTGATGAACGAGCGTCCCCACTCCTCTCTTTTGAAAAAGGGCTTAATCGGAGAAGAAGGGAAGACCCCACAGCACCTGCCTTTTCAATTGCCCGAGGAGCTTGTGAAGGCAGGCGAATGGATTTTGGCGGCGGGATTTTTTATTTCATTGCTGTTGGCGGGAATCGTATGGAGTAAGCGGAGAAACCGTGCGTATCGTTTCTTGGAGGGGGATGCCGAAGCCGGTGTTCGGCGAGCGGCCCACGATCGTTATCTTCAGTCACGGTCCGAAAGACAGGGGGCTCGGTTATCCAGGCACACTTCTTTTCAGGAAATTGAGAATCGCTATCGAAGCGTTTTGGAGACTTATTGGAATGAATTGTACATTCCGGAGGCTGACAGTTCCCTATTACCAAAAGAAAAATTGATTCAAGCCGTTTTGAGGGACCTGTATGCGTCCTGGAACCGGCCCACCTCCGAACGATCCATTACTGCCTTGGCTGGCGACGGCCATTATGTGATCATGCCCAGCGTGCGGGAAGGCGTGGACTGGGAACTCGTGCCGCTACTGGATCATTTCCGTGCGCAGGCGTTCGGCATCGTTACCGAAGAATTGGCCGGAAATTTTCATTTTATTGAGTATCTTGTCGAAAAAAGCAAAACGATGGAAGCGGCCCGTATTTTGGAAATGGTCAAGGCGTACAAGGCCTTCTGGTACGACTGGATTCAAGGCCATGAGTTCCCACTCATCATGAACAAGGTCATCGGGGACGAAGAAGCGTTCAGTTTCGAATGGTTTGTGGTTTTCTATGAATACCGCAGTCGTTTTGGTTTGGAAGAGGGGGCGGCCCGGGATCTCGATCAGGATCCGTCCCTCGTTCACAAAAGGCTCATGGAAGAAAACGAACGGGCCAAAACCGATTTCAACATGAGTCTTAGAAGCCCCCTGCGCCTCGAATTGGCGGGTTTTGTGAAGGCCCAAATTCCGCATGTGTTTCAGAACCCTCTGCGTCACGCGTTTTCGCGGGAAAATATCCAAAGCTATTTTGCGCAGGGGCCTACGGCGATGCTGGGACATGTGTTCTGGTTTACCGTCACAGCATTTTGGATACTGACGCTTTACGTTCAGTACCCTCAATGGGGGCACTATCTTATTCCTTTTATCCACTCCTTTTTCACGGACATCCAGGGCTTTACCCATCCGGCCGGCCCGGTTGTCATGGGCGGCCTTATCCTGACTAATCTTTATTTCCTCGAGAGGGCTACGCGGAACCTGCGACATTTTAGGGAGTTTTTCACCGTCTTGGCGGGCACGGGACTGGTGTATTTTATCAACGATCTTTTTCATCTTCATTTTTTTCCCGAATCTGCTTTGGGAGGGACGCTTTTGGTCATGCTCGCCACGATTCCGATCTGGCTTTTTACCAAACTTCTTTATGCTTTCCCCGCCTGGACACTCATGGCGGGCGTCGCTTTCGTGGCCGGAAAAATTAAGAGGCTAAACACGTTTAAAGGCGATTCACAGCTTGGAAAAGTGGGATCCTACTTCGGGAAGCAATTAACAAAAATCGCCGAGAAACTGAACGGGCAAGGCGCCCGGTTGACACCCGCGGATGTTGAGAGGGAAATTCTCTCCGAGTTTAGGGATTTGGCCAATGACTTGTACAAAAAACGGCTTATTGGCTCTGAGGATCTTGAGCGGATGACAGGGGTTCGGGATCTTGCGGGTATAGATAGTCTGGACTTAGGGGCCCTTCCGGTGACACGGGCCAAGGACCGTTTGAAACGCTGGGCCAATCGGGTGTCTATCAGGGGGCCGTCCGTCCCGTTGCCCTGGCCTGAGCTTCCCTCCATGTGGGTACGCCTGATCTGGAAGGGAGACAAGTTTGCGTACTCATGGGATGAGGTAGATAAAAAGGAGACATCCGGCGTCACAATTCTGCAAAAGGTGAGAAGGGCCTATGGAAATGGGATGGATTTCCGCTATCTTATGCAATTTCTTGTGGACAAAAATCTTATTACGCGGCAAGAGGCGATAGCCGCCATTGATTCAGGAATTGACCAACCAATGGCCCCCATTCTTCTTGAAGGCAAAAGCGAAGAGGCCCGCCAAGCCATCGATGCTGCCATGATGAGCTGGGTCAATGACAGGCTCCAAACGGTAAAGAAAACAATCGATGATACGATGCAGATCCGTGAGGCTTATGAAGCGGCGTTTATTCGATGGTACCGCTCCGAGAATGAAGACGCGGATCCCTTACCGGAACAGGTGCGGCAGGAAGTGGGTCTCAAATTTAAATTTGTGGTGGGCGTCGCTCAATCGGAGGCCAGACTCAGGCGCGACGAAACCGGTGACAGCGGGCGCGCGCTTGATTATATGCGGGCGATTCGTGACCTTAACCTTGTCACTGTTTTTTTCCCATTACAGTCGCTTTCCCGGCCTAATCCAAAAGTCGACGACTCCGTGGGCAGTTACAAGGGGGTGATGCTTTCTTATATCCTCGGTTCCGGAGAAGTCGCCGGCTATGATCTGGCGGTCTTCGTGGACGCCGATACCGAGGTAAACCGCGAGGATGCCTTCGCTTACCTTCCTTCCTCGGAGCGGTTTCTGGAAAACCCAAGGCTTGGAATACTCAATTTCCGGCAGTACATCTTTAACACCGAGTATAGTGATCAGACGCGCGTGACCGGCGTGGCGATTGGAACGAAATGGGGTCCGTACCTCAGGGCTCGCTCTTTGGTGGGTCAGCAGGGTTTTTACGGCCACGGCTCCATATTGCGCACGCGCTATCTTTGGACATTGGTAGGGTCCCAAATGGACAAAGTCGGCGAAGACCTGCCTATTTCTTTCTCCATGAGAATCGGTTTGAAGCGAATCACACCGAATTTGGCCGAACACCTGGGTAGCGCAGAAGTGGAGCAGGACGAGCTTGTTTGGATGGGTGAGGGGATCGAAACCACTCATGGGGATTATCAGGAACCCACCACGAAGAAATGGGCCTCGGCCACGGAACAGGTAGTCAGAAGCCTGATTTTCAGGATTTTTAAAAGGGATCCCTACGTTCCCCGAGCCGAGAAAGACGACGTGGGGCTCGGCGTCGATTTCTACCGCGTCAACAGCTGGTTTGCCGTTTCCGCTATACTGCTTTACAACATCAGCATTTTCTTTCTCGGCATCAGCGCGGCCTCGATCTTTGAAGGAAAATTCGCGCTTCTAGGAGTGGCGGCCGCCCTGTCCATCAACTGGCTTCTCGTCGTTCAGTTGTATGAGACGCAGGGGACGGAATTGCGGAGAGGAGGTTGGTTTGCGCCTTTTATTGCTTTGATCCGGTTCCTCGTTCCCGGCGGTTTCAAGGCTTTTCCCCCTCTTATTTTTTCGCAGGCCCATGGTGTCCAGATGTCCCGCGACCGGGACGCGCGCTACACAAAGAGCAAAAAAGGCCCCGGGGTAGCCATGGATGTGTGGGAAAACACTTACGCCAAAGGAAGGTGGGGGATCATCGTTTCCCTCATCAATATCCCACTCACCCTGATTCAAATGGCGTTGGGTTTGATCAACCAATACGTTTATGACACCCACATCGGTTTTCAGGCGTTTGATCCCTGGCTTTATCTTTTCAATTTTCTGTACCTGATGGTGAATTGGGTTACGTTGGTCATGCCGGCATTTGCCAACCCAACCCCAAACCGCAAACAGAAGTGGGTGGATCTGCGCCGCCATATCCGACAGGGCTACCAGGATATCGGCGCGGGAGTTTGGAACTGGCTGTCAGATTTCGGCCGCCGGGTTTTGGGGCACCACTACGATGTCAGGCCTGTGCATACTCCCGAACAACTTGGCGACGAATTTACCAGAAGGGATTTGTTGGGCATGAGATTGATTGGTCCCTCTACGCCCAGGGGATCGGATAAATTCAATGAACAGTCCTATGCCCTCACGGCTGCCTTTCAATCCGGCCTTGATCCTCTGGCGATCCGCCGTGAATTTGCAGATAGCCTGAGAGATTCAGGCCTTTTACCCGATGCATTGTACGATCCTGCACAAGAAACAGTTACTTCCCCCACGAGGAGAGGAGGAAGGAATGGCGCGCGCCTGGCCATGGGATCGTCCCCGGAGAGTGGTTGGGAAGATCGGCAAATTGAACAGGCCCTTCTTCCTTACCCGAGGAATCCTGCCACATCGTCTCAACTGAGGGATCTTTTCCGGGAGGGGCCCAGTACGCTTTCCGGGGCGTTTAAGGCGTCTGAATTAACCCGCAGGGACGCGGGTGATTACGCGACTTATGTGGAGAGAGTGGAGGACAATTTAAAACGTGTCACCGTTCACGATCTGGAGGCTGTGGCGGACATGCTTTTACACGAGCAAAAAATCGTGTCTGAAATGAAGCGCGTGATTCACGATACTCGGCCGGACATGCAGGACTCTATTATCGAAGAGAAGGCGTTGGAGACCGTGAGAAAATGGGGTCTTGTCTATCCTTTCCTGGTTCAGGAGCTGGAGAAAGCCTTTGCGATAGAACGCTCACTGCAGACGACCATGCTTATCAGCGAAGCCGTGAGAGGGGCCGTGCCCACAGATTTTGAACTTTTGAAGGCAAAAACTGAATTCAAAGAGCGAAAAGTTTCTCCGGTCGCCTCTCGATCTGACGCGGCCCTTCGTTTTACCCGGTCTGCCTATTATTACCGCCGCCTGGACGGCACGTTCCCGCGGAATGACTGGACCTCCGTCCAAGAGTTGAAGGTGGCGCAAAACGCTCTCCGTTTTTACTGGCAGATCGAGCAAAGATCCCTGCGTGGGCGTCAAGATGTGCCAAAGGAATATCAGGATAATCCGTTTACCAAGATGAATGATATCGCCAATTACGTGACCTATGAAGCGTTGGCGGGAGAAGACGGAAATTTTGATGCGGGCCCGCTCGATGAGGCCAGGTTCCGTCTCAGAGTGCGTCAGGCCATCGCAGGCAATGAGTTGGATCTCAATAATCCCACCGTCTTGGACGCCGCTACCGGCAACCTGTCCAAATACACTCAAGGTGTTTTGAGGGAAGCGGCCTACAAGCTTACCGCCCCCGACGTGGGGGGAGATTATTTCATTGATGAGTTGTTCCATCGCTACATCACTGATGCCGGGAGGCCGATCACGCTTGCCTACATCACGGACAATAACGGTGAAGGGGTGATTGATCTTCTGTTTGTCCGGGAAATGCTGAGGACCAACCCGAACTTAAGAGTGGTTTTCATACCCAAGTCCGTGCAGATTCGGAATGACCTTTCTTGGATGGACGTTGAAAAAATATTGGATTTTGACGCGAGGCAACCCGAGGGTCGTCAGCTTTTAAAGGAACTGCGCGAGGAACGGGACAAGCCGGAGGGGACAAGAAGGTTTGAGCTCTTCAAGGAAGGGGCCGAAATTCAGGGCATTGACCCCGTTCGCATGACCCGGCCTATGGCCGAGATTCTTTTAAAAGCGGACGTCATTATCGGAAAAGGCCAGGCCAACGCCGAAGTGCGCGGTTGGAAAAAACCAATTTATTATTTGGCCATGGTGAAGGGGCGCGTTGCCCAGGCCGCCCATGGTATTTGTAACGGCAGAAAAGATTCAGTCGCCTTTTCCATCCGGTACGGCGCCGACCATTATGTGGACTGGGCGGACAGCGCGTTTAAACGTTACGCGGACCCCGTGGCTCGCGAGGACACTCCCGTGGGCCGTCAAACGACACGCGAGTTTATTGACGCTTTGATCCATTGGGAAAACCGGGATGAGTATATTGCCCAAAGGGACGCTTGGGAAACAAAGCGGGACCAAGCAGTGAAAGAAAAGAAAGCCGGTCGGCCGGAGGCGCTCAGTCGATTGAGCAATCCTCCTGTTCCACAATACACAGTCAACCCCGCTTATACGCGTCTTTTAAATGAACAGGGCGGCGATGAAAAGGCGACCTATGAAAGGATTATGGAAGAGGCTGACAGACGAAAGAGGACTTTTGCGGAAATCGTTGCGACAGTCCAGTCGCTCGGCACGGGCCCATCCCCCCGTGTCAGTTACAATCCAAGCTATCAGAGGGTTATTGACCACTACAAAGATAATGAAGAAGCGGCCTTCCAGTCGGTACATGAGAAAGTGAGAGAGTATCGGCAATCTTTTGCGGATTCACTTGCCCGCTGGAGCGCGGAATTGTCTCTGGGCGCCCGGCTGGCCGAAAGCAATAATCAGACTTTATACCGGCGATTGGTGGAGGGGGATTTAAAAAACCAGGAAATAGATGCCCTGCCCCTTTCGCGAAAAGCAGATCTCTTGAGAGGTTTAGACTTGAGTTATTATGCGGACATGCAGGAAAAGTTCGTTCTTTTTTCGGGGGCCCCGGGATCAGGTAAAGGATCTTTAGTCAAACTGACTTTTGATCTGGAAAAAGGCGAGTATAAGGATTTTGTCACAAGGCTTCTGCTTTATCACACCCGTCGTCCTCGGCGAGGCGAGGTGGACGGCGTCGATTATCATTTTGGTTCTGATAATGTCGGTGATCAATTGACGAACCGCCTTTGGGTATTAAAGGAAGCGGGGAAAATCATTGTCGCTTACGTGAATAAACAGCTTCAGGGCATCGCCATCCGGCATTTTGTGGAACGCGCGATAGTGCATTATGGAAGGCCTTCTGAGAGGGTGCTCTCCACAGACAAAAATTCAAAACTCGACGCAACGGAAAGAGGTGGGCAGACCGTAACGGTTACGATGGTCGACCGCGGGATCGATGGTCTTGAAGAAGTTTTTTCCGGAAAGAAAATTACGGTGCTGGAAGGCGGTTATGGTTGGTTCAAAGAGATAACCAAGAGATATCCGAGGATTTTCACGGTTTTTGTTTCGCCGTTTAGCGAACGGCAGCTTGAATTGAGGGCGGAGAACCAGCGCCAAATCGAGGAAAAATTTACTTCGATGGATGACCAGATCGTTGCTTGGAATTTATTGAATCAAATGAGAAACGATATGGGCGCAGAAGAACTTGATCTGAGGGACGAAAAGACTTTGAGTGAGTTGAAAGCCGCCGTTCTTCGTTGGAAGAGAACCTATTCTGACATTCTCTTTAATAAAGAAAGTAACATAACTAGAGACCGCGAACTCCCCCAAATCCAATCCGATGCCATGCAAGAGTTGGGCCGCCATCCGGGGGATTCGATGGACGCGCTCAGGAGAAACTACCTGCTGATTCAATCCCGTTGGTTTATCAACGAAATCGATCACCTTTTGGAGCATTACTTTAGCCATGATTTCAGAGTGAGAGGGGAGGATGTCGGCTTGGCTCGGGCCTTGGCTTATGAGATACAAATGAAGCTGGCCAGGGACGTCAAACGCGGTGACACCGCGTTCATGCTGGCTTTGACGACAGACCGTCGGAAAGAGGTTGCGGGGGTTTTCCATCCTTCTCAAGACATGTTTAACCGCGTGATTGAGGGGGTGGCTCAGATTTTCCTGGCCAAGGAGTATTATGAGGGTAATCGTCAAGGTATGGGGGCGATCATATTTAATCCGTATGTCTACGATGGTCAAGACATCGGCACCAGGATTCAGGCCGTGGCGGATGATTTCGTGAACCAGTATTTCTCCTACTTGCTTAAGGCCATCAATCGGGAACAGGCGAAAAGCGGTACCGAAGGCGCTCGTCTGGCTTCTCAACCCTTGACACTTAAGACAATTCTTCTTAGAAGAAAACAGAGCCGGCGGGAAATTCTTGATCGGATAGGCTTGGCACCGGAGATTGTCCATCAAATGTCCGGAGTCGATCCGCTGGCGGGTTCAACCACTGAAGAAGGATTCGTGGGCCTTTTGGTAAATCATTTTTCATCCGATGCGGCCTCATTGTTCAAAGAAAGGCCCGCTGAGGATATTCTGGAATCCATGAATAGCCATGAGCTCATGGAATTGTTGAAGAAAATAGGGGTCAAAAAGGTGCCCCGTTCCAAGAGATTCTACGTCATCTCCGGTCCTTCCGGGGTGGGCAAGGGAACGTTGATCATGGATGGCCTGATGAAAAAATATAGCGACGTGATGCGCCGTGAAATTTTGTACAACAGCCGTAGGAAACGACTTGGAATCCGTCCCGAAACGGACGGCGTGGACTACCACTTTAGGACTGAGGCCGATCTCACCCAGTCGCAAAAAGACCATGGATTTATATTGATAAAAGAACCCTTAGGGGGAGACATTCATGGCATTGACCCCCAGGCCATTGAGAGGAGCCTGGATTTGGCCCAGATCACCATCATGGAGATGGCCAATAACGCCGCCGCCGCAGTCCGTGAGCGATGGCCGGCCACCTCCATTTTTATTACGCCTTTATCAAATGAGGAAATCAGAAACCGCATGGCGCTTGGCCGGAAGACGCGCGAACAGGTCATCAAGGAGGAAATCACCAGGCGTATCGAGTCCCGCAACAAGCAGAGACATATCGCCTTGTCTCGAGACACTCTCAAGGCCAGGCTGGACTATGCCGTGGAGCAAATCAATAGACGAAACGAGTATGATTTCATCGTCGTGAATCCCCTTGACGCGATTGACGCGACCCTCGAGACTTTGGCTAGAATTATTTTCAGGAGCGCCTTGTCCGCCATTTTTGAAGAAGATATTGCCAATGGTCGTCACTATGTTCTTTTGTATCAAGAAAAAACGCCTCTCAGCGAAACCAAACGCATCTTAAGGGCTTTGAACACTCACTATGAATTCATAGAGGGTCCCGAGATCGTGGACCCGGACGTACTGACTTATAGGTTAGAGGAATTGATTAGGCAATTGCGGTCCATGTCTCAGGAGGATCGGGTTGGGACCGTGGAAGAGCAGGAACGGCCGGGCGAGGGCCTTCTTTATATAGCCCAACACTGGCTGGATCTCAATATTACCGGAAATCCCAATCATGCGAGAGTCTTACGGTCCGTGAGGGAGATTCGGACAATGCAAGCGCCCGCCGGGGCGCGGTTGACTTTCGGAATTCTAAACGAGTTTTCTTTGCGCTTTTTGAGAATTTTAAAGGCCTATCATTGGAGATGGGCCAAAGCCGTTCGTGATATCAACGAATATGCCAAGGCCCTTCGTCAAACTTTTTTGCAAACGGTTGTCACTCAGGAGTTTTTCGATGTTCTGGGTGAGAATGGTTTGCCCTTGGGGTTTGCCAAGCCCAGGGAGCTTATCCACCAAGACGGCGACTGGCATTCAAATATTTATATTTTTGGATTCATGCCGGACGGGCGAATCGTTTTACAAAGGAGATCAGCAAAGAAAGAACTCTATCCGAACGCGCTGGATGCGACAGCGAGCGGGCATGTCGATGTCGGGGAAAAGCCGGTGGATGCCGCACGCAGAGAATTAGCCGAGGAAGTGGGAGTTAGGCTTGATAAGAAAACTCTCTTTCAGATTGGGCCGACCCGTCGGACAAGGATGGTTGAAGATTATCCCAGAAAAGGATACTGGGAGAGAGAATGGGTGACCATTTTTGGGTTTGTTCTGCCGCGGGACCAGGTCCCCCGGCCGGATGGCGGGGAAGTGTCGGAGGTTTTAGAAAGTACGCTGGACGACATTTTGGCCGGATTGCGCCGCTCTCGCGACGACTACGCGGCGGTCCGATTGCTTTTAGAAGATCAGGACGTCGTGCAAGACTTGCGCTCATTCGAAAAGGCAGTGAGGGAATCACAAAATCTTTCTCCCCGTCAGATGAATGCAAAACTGCACCAGATGTTTGGGGCCCGACTGGCGGATCGCGGAAACAGGATCAAATCGGTGTGGACAAAAACGGCCTTGGCCCTCACAGGCTTGGCCACCGCTATGGCAGGGCTGGGCCGCCCCTCGCCGGCGAGGCTTGCGGCGGCTAAGTTCACAACTATTTTAACTCTTGCCGCGGGCATGTTTTTGGCCGTAAGCGCCGGCCGTCCGACGTCCGCTCAGCGCCCTCCGGCCGGTTTCTATTTAAAGCAGTTTGAGCAGAAGCCGGAGGCATCGAAGGCTATCAGTAAGAGCGGAGAAACTGCCGGTGGGTTTTACACGGCGCCCAAACCGACCGGCCGGCAAATTATTTATCTCGGCCGCAGTTATCCTGAAGTGATGAGGACAGACACACGGAACGGAAGAAAGCAGTACTTGGCGATCGAGCCAACCGGAGAAGAAAAGGGAGAAGAAATTGCCCGTCTGGATAAAGCCAAAAACGAAGCCGAGGTTCTAGAATCCGAAGGCCTTTCTCACGTCCATAAATTTTTCATTGACCCTCAAAATCCCAATCGGTTGAATGTTCTCGAACCGAAGACACTGCTCATTCTTTCAAGGCTCGATGGTGAAAAACGAATCATAGCGAGAAAAACTCCCGTAAGACCCGACCTGTCCACGTCATCCAACCCCGAAGGGCTTGATGATGACAACACGTGGGATGAGATTTACAACCAGGATGGGGACTTGTTGGCCAAAGTCATGGGCGGACTGGATGAAAACGGCAGGCTTGGCTTTCATTCCATCGATATCCGCACGTCATTACTTCATCCGAATGACCCTCTCGCCAAAAGGGGGCTTGTCCGCGAGTCGCACCTTTATGAATATGACGTTGCCAAGGGTTACGATTTAGGCCGCTACAATCCAAGAGACGCGGTGATGACTGTGCGCGTGCTGGACAAAGAAGGCAGGCCTTTTCCTCCCGCGCTTTCTCCCGGACAAATCGCGGACATAGCGGCGGGCCGTGTGATCTTGGAATACAAAAATAACCGGAACGGCCTCACGTGGCGTAAGGTTCGGAACGAGCACTATCCGTATCTCGGGCACAAGCCGCGCGTGATCGCCATTCTCTCGAAAAACGGGGGAGGAAATGTTCAAGTCCTCCGCCGGGAATATGTCGGAAAAGTATCCCTCGAAGAATTAATCCGGCCGTTTCCTTCAGATATAAAAGGTTTTTTGACAAATATACTAAAGTCGGAAGGGCTCCTGCCCTGGGATCCCGGCGCGCCACAAAAACTTGTTTTGAGACGGGAAAGAGTCGTCAATCAGAGTCTAAACACGGAGTGGGAACAATATGTGGTCGATGGGGACCCGGATGAAAAGGTTTTTCTCGTTAAGAAAAAACTGGAAATCATCATCAACACGCGCTGGAACCCCTCCGGCCATCCGATCGAAAGCCTCAAATTGACGCCGGATTTTAAAAACGTGACTTATCTTTTTCAGGGCGGTCAAGGCATGAAAGCCCGGGACGTTTACGCGTCGGTCAGTTTGCCGTTTAATACGGATCTTGGAAAATTGGAGATCGATCGTGAGACCGTATTGCCTCAGGTCATCGAAATCCCGATGATTCTCACAGGCGATCAACGTAACGCGTCCTATGGGACGATAGACTCCCTGCGGTCTATCCGGAATTCCCGCGCCATTCCGCCGAACGCGACCCGGATTTTCCTGTGGCCGTACGATTCCCTCGGCCGGGATGTCCTGCGTGTCACCCCGGACAAGACGCTTGTGACCAACGGGTGGTGGGTGAAGGATGCGCCTTTTGGTGTTGTTCCTTTCACCCAACGGAATATCCCTGCTCGCGAGACCGAGTATAAACCATGGAAACACCAGGAGAAATCCGTGTTCAAAGGGGCGGTTAAGTACGCGCTTCGCGAAGTTAACGGGCGTTCTGTGCTCGATCCGGAAAGTGTCGTTTCCCATCGACTTGGCGATGCGCTCGGAACCGATCAGAAGGGCCAGCCATATTTTCTCGGTTTTGTGTATGAAGTGGACAACAACCGATTTATTTTCAGGCAGGTGTACGGCGCGGAAGGCAATCTCATCGCTTCCTACTACCGGAAAGTGCTATACCGCATCCTAAACGGCGGTTTTTTCGGACTGGGTATCCGCACGCTTCCCGACACTAAACCGGAGGCTGTTCTTTTTGACGTGCATGAGCCAAGAATGCTTCCCGTCGTGTCTTATGGCGTGGATCTACCGACTAAAGAGACGCCATCGGGAAAAATTTACATCACCTGGAAAGAATGGCGGGGCTTCACTTATTATCGCACCCGGGACGGGTTTCAGGGAGAGAGGCAATTGGTCCGTGAAGCCGAAGCTCTTAACCCAGACAAGATCTACGATCAGGATTATGAATTCGAAAATGGAATTTTTAAAACGAAATCCCGTCACCGGCTGGTCCAAAGCTGGTTTTTGTCGGAAGACGGCCGGCCCCGGCTGGCTTTTCTCTTTGGCCTTTTTTTCCCGATTGCTTTTGCCATGGGCTACGCAGGCTTGGCCCTGTGGTATTGGAAAAGACGTTGGCAGAAGGAGGAGAGAGGACACGGCAGTGGCGCCCGGTTAGCGCTACCGGATGATATCCAAGTCATGGAACAGGACGTTGATAAACTGTTCGTAACGGGCTCCAAAGCCGAAGTCGCTGTTGTAAGAGACCGGGTCAAAAAACTGTTGAGAAGGGGTCTGATGCGGGGAACGTCCATCAAAGATACCGTCGCCGATCAGTTTCAATATTACAAAAATTGGGTGCGCCATGTTTTGGGAGGATTTACCAACAACGGCGAAGGGAAGGCTAAAGCCGTTGAAAATGGGGAATTCGGCATCGAAGAGTTCTATCTGTGGCATCTCCTCAATACCAAGTCGGGGAATTTTGATAATCCCACGCCCGCTTTCATCAGCTACTGTTTCTATCGGATTAAAAATCATATCGACATTGATCCAGACGCAAGTCAGTGGCATCAAAAGCAGGTGAAGCGGTTTCACCGCCTTTTAGAGCTTCATATTTTCACTCATAAAAAAGTTAAAGATCACAGCGGCAACCAGGTTTTTCCGCAGGAAGATTACATGCATCATGATGACGTCGAAAACCTGTTTCGAACCCCTTCTTTTGTGAATGGGTATGACGCAAACAAGGAAAAAGAGATAGACGACTATCTCGCCCGCATTTCTGGAGAAATGGAGAGAAACAGGCTTGGTTATATGCCAAAGGGAAAATTATTTGAAAACGCGCCGGTATGGAAAGGGTTTAAAGACCGGTCCGGAGGGCTCTTTGGCTGGAAGGGGAAACTTTCCGTTCTCTCAACTTTTTTTGCGTTCGTCGTCGCGCCCTTCGGGTTTGCCGGGCACGCGGTGTGGGCGGCGAAGTCCCTGATCGATAACCCGTCTTCTCTGGGTTTAGTTTTAGCGGTTTTTATCGGTTTGGCGGCGACCACCGGATTGATTTCAAAACTGCTTTCCCGCTGGAATAAGGTTCCCAAAGAACAATCCCCAGTCCCCCTGAGCCGCGGATTTGAAGTCGAAAAATCGGATGCCGGCCGTGTTCGTTTGAAACGGCTTTTGTTCGGCGTAGCCTTTTGGATCCCCAATCTTATCACCGCTTATTTCACGAGCCGCTTCGTCGAGATTCCGGCGGCACGCATGCTGGAGGCGGTCGAGACCTACCCCGGCATGCATCTGGTGGATGGCGCCATCGCTCTGCTTCCCTTTTTCCTCATTTTTATCGTGCAGAGTTTCACCTATTTCCACTTGGCCGCGGGAATGACCTCTTACTGGCTGGGGCTTGCAAGCGGCGTGGGGAGACTGCGCAACTGGCGCGATGTGCAAAAAGAAATATCAAAAATAAATGGCAGCCGTCTCAGCGCCGCCGATCATTTTAAGCGTAAGATCCTTCCGCGGGATCTTCCTGAAGGGCGAAGTCAAATTGCGTGGGCAAAGGCGTGGAATTTGATCTGGGATATCCTGCTGGAAGAAGATGTGATATCCGAGGCCGAACACGGCCGTTCCATTTACACGCTCTCTAATACATCAGAAGTAGATTTTCTTGCCGGAACAATTACCGGAAAGCCGGATTTATCAAGGGCCCCGTTTAATAAGGACGTTCATGAAAGAATCGCCAATTTTCTTCAAAGTCTCTACATGGAAATGCCTGATTCTCCGCAGTGGGATGTCCGATGGTCGGAAAGCATTCTTATCCCCGTCTTTGATGAAGTTATTTATAAGACTATCGAGGATTTGCAAAGGCCAACTTCTAGAACTGAATATACGGAACTTGAAACGTTGATCCGGAGGCATCGAGATGAGTATTGGAATTTTATTCATCGAATGAGGCGTGAAGGAAAAATAAGAGAAGAAGACGTTCAAGATCTGAAAGAAGATCTTACCGGCGACAAAGCCGTTCAAAAAGTACCTGAGGAAATACGCCAATGGGCTGGCCTGCGTTTCCAGGAGGTGTCCAGGAATCTGCGCGGGATAAACAATCAGCGGCGCGTCATCGAGTTTCTGGCGCGCGTGTATCATCCGGCGGCAGATGATCGGGAGATTCAAAAGTTTGTTAACGATGAGTTTGAAGTGATTGTCGGGCATCAGATATACGGTGAAACAGACGAAAAATTTAAACCCCAGCGGGAGGCGATGAATGAATTAATGATGCGTTACCCATTTATCAAAGTCGCCTACATTATCCAGGAGGGTGTCGGAGAGGGTCAGAGGTGGTATGGCGTTCTTGTCCAATACAATCAATCGAAGAATGGAATCGAAGAATTAGCGCGCGTCGAGCTGCCGGGCAATCCTATCTTGGGAGAGGGTAAACCGGAAAACCAAAATCACATGCTAAAATTTGCCCAAAATGAAATTATCACCCCGATCGACGTCAATCAGGACACGCACGCCGAAAACATGTTCACAAACGCCAACGCGAATGAAGTTTTCAACGATCCACGCGTGCACATCGTCGCCGTCCCCGAAAAAATCATGACCATGAATTTCAACTGGATCGGCTGGGCGGCCGGTTTTTCCGACTGGGTGTTCAGCAACAGTTCGAAGCGCTTTCTCGCCTGGATCGAAGAGCTTTTTCACTATGGGCATCCGGATAAACTGCGGGCATCCGGCGTGCGCCAGTTCGGGGGACTCGGCAAGCCGTCAAAGGTGAATAAGGATATTTTCAAAGGTTTTATGACTAGGCTGGTGGGTGGGAAAATTGTCTGGGTAGAATTTACCCGCCGCCTCAAAGGCCGTGAGGTAGCCATGAAAACCACTACCGGTCTTTGGGGGAAATTTGCCGAGGGCAACACCCAACAGGCTGAAAGCCAAACGGTGCGGGAACTTGAAAGGGCCAATCGGGACCGCGAGGGCGCGCGGCTTGCCCAGAAATTAACGGCCTGGCTGGACGATTTTCTGGAACAGCATCTATTTTTCTTCAGCGGCATAGGGCACTTTCTCAAGAAAAAACCTGTTGAATGGACCGGCAAGGCGATGCTTTTTTCCGTTGTTCTGATGGGTCTGAGTTTATTCATGGGCTTCCCCAGTGAAACGTTTTTTGGCTGGATTGGCCTGTACCTTTCACAAGCGATTTCCATCATGGGATTTTTTCATCTTACCCTCACTTTCGGCGTTTGGACCGGCACGGCGATATTTTATTACCGGTTACCGTCTCTTATCGCCGTCTATGAGCCCACGCTCTATACGCTGGCGAACGGCCAAACCGCGGGTGAAAAAGGCGAACCCGCTTACTTTAAATCCGGTCGAGGGATCAATTTTGATCACTTTGCCCCTTTTGATTCTTATGGTCCCGGACCTGATGACAATCCCAAAGAACCAGATTTGGATACGGTTTTTCAAGCTCAGTTTGGTATGGCGACGCCAAGCCTGATCATGGCCGCGGTGGGTTGGAAGTATTGGCACAACGCCGACTTTATCTGGACTTCTCTTTTTATCATCATGCCCGTGCTGGCCTTTGTCACCCCGCTCATCCTTACCAACCATGGAACTACACCGTTGGGAGTTGGGAAAGGCATTCGTGAAGGGTACAAAATTTGGTGGTCATTATTCCTTAAAGACATGGTTTTATGGCTTCAAAAAATGGGTTCCATCTCAAAAGGTGTTGTTCATCCCAGCGTTAAAAAAACCTATTTGGGAATTCCTTTGTTGAGAATTATCGCTCACTTTGTGAGCGCCCTCACGCGCGGCGGCCTCTATTTTCCGATCGTTTTTGTTTTGGGCGTTGTTTTACTCCCTGTCCGCGGGGCGATTGAAATCTATCAGGGTTGGGAAGGAAAAAACTTCCGGAAAAGATATGAAACTGCCGCCCGGCTGGCGGAGCGCGCCGGAAGCGGACTGACGACGGAAGAACTGAAAGAGAAAGTCCTGACGCAGATCCGGCTGGATGAGCTTTTGGACGGCTCGGACTATTCACGCGTGGTCAGCAATGATGAATTGTTTTCAGGCCTTTCGGATCAAACACTGCTGGCATTGGCGGCTGTTATTCGAAAGGAGATCCAAAATCTCAAAAGAATGAAAGGGCTGGATTTCCAGGGCCGGATGCGCGTGCTTAAGAGACAGGCCGTGGCTAATCGGATGCTGGCCGTCATTTATGGAAGGTATCTGTCGGAGCCGCGTCGGCGGCCGGCGCAGGTCAAGCGCTTTACGGATGCCATGAATGCGGCCGATGAACGCACCGCCAGGGCGATGGTTGAATTTAAAAAACAATCACTCGGCGAATTGAGGCGGGTCACAAATATTTTTGAGACTGAAGGATCGGCCAGGGGCATGATGACGCTCGGAGGCCCGGCACGCGACGTGACGCACATCAACTGGATATTGGGACGCGTTTCCATGATCAACTGGTCCATGCGGTTTATCAAGCCTGGCACCAAGACAATAGAGATCTCGCCGCTCCACATTCAACTGATACCCATTCGGGAAAAAATGATCCGGCTCACATTCAAAGACCCGTTTGTTAAGAACGGCCAAACGCTCAAACCTCTTATCCTTCAAAATTCCGGCGATCTTGAAGCCGGCCTTCTCGATCCGGAGAATCCTTACCGCCTTTTTCAAATGGCGCTGAAAAGGGTTTTAGACATGGATTTGGAAAGCGCGTTGGAAAAAACCGGCGGTTTCGAGGTTGAGTTTGAAATAGGCATCCCCCGACAGTCGGGACTGGGGGGGAGCCAGGTCATCTACGAGAGATTTTTAGCCCTCCTTTATTTTGCCCTGAGAGGTGTACACATTCAGGGCGGGGAAGGGGAACTATGGCTGGCGCTGAATACACAGCATGATGAGCAACTGCAGAAAATCTTCGGCGGAATACAGGATGCGGTTGCCGCGCCAGGAGCTTATTTTAACGTCATTCACTTTGATGATTTCGGCTGGCCGACAGTGGAGTCCATCAACCCTCCCGGTTTGGTCCGCGCCATTCAAACATCCGTGGTTCTTTTTGTGATCCCGCAACCGCACGACGCGAGCAACGTTTTGAACCGCCTCAGGGAAAAATTGTACGATCGCGATCCCGAATTTTTGAGGCTGGCCGGAGAAGCGGCCGTTCGCGCGGGGAAAGCCCTGAAGATCCTGAAAGGACAGGCGACGGCAAAAGAACTTGGAGGCCAGACACCGGAACGGGCTTTTCTGGATCTGATGGTGGAAGATATCTATTATTTTCGCCTGATGCACGGCGAGGGGAATCCGATCATCGATGCTCTTTATCGTGATCCGGCCCTGCAGGCATTAACAGGCACGGTGACCGTAAAAGAGAAAACCGCCGATGGTTGGGAGAGGGAAATTCAGATCGCGCGCATCGCTCCCCAGGGGGCCGAGGGTACGGCGGTGTCGATCGTCCTGGAGACAGACAGCGACGCTGCCCATAATCAGCTGAGAAATGCGCTTCAAAACTTTAATGCTGAATTTCAATTAGGAGCGCCCCTGATTTATCGGACAGCAGTGACAAAAAAAGGCAGTGCCGTCTCCAGTTATGCGGTTGGCGAAGCGGGCGCCCGGCTGGCGGCTCAAAAACTGCAGATTGACAACTTAGAAAGTGAAGAACTCTTTCGCGGACTGAGCCAGACACCATTTTTAGTAACGGGGTACGTGGCTGATGAACCGGCTGTCAGCGCGAGAGGGATTTTTTATGAAATTGACCCGACACAATCATTAATTGAACTGAGAAACCATACACCCAATTTATCCAGAGATTTTATGGAGCAGCCTCTCCAGTTGAATGACCACACCGCCGGGCATACAGTTCACGAATGGGCGGAGTTTTTAAAGGACAAGTTATCAGCTATGCGACAAGGAGAAAAAGGGAAAATGCGCTACGCCGTTTTCCCTATAACTCAAGAGCACGGATTCTCCTTGAACGATCTTGTGATCGAGAACGGACAATTCAGTTTACGAGAACCTGGAAAAAGAGGGCTGAGACAATTTTCGGAACGGTCAAAAAACATTCGCCAGAACGGTATCTATGGGGTGCTCGGTTTGGACGAAGGGAAATCAGAGATCATGCGAATTTCCATGAACAACGGGACGCCTGTGGACGATGAGGGGAAAGAGCTGACACCGCCGTTCAAAAATGCTATTAGCGGGGCATTAATTATGAGGGCCGGACAAAATAAAATTGATGATATTCAGTTTGGATTTGACCAGAGAGAAGATTTAGATGACCGTTTTGTGAGCGATGACGGCCGTTTTAAACAGATGCTAGTGCCACAAAGCACTCAGGACCTTGGGTGGCCAAGAAACACCAGAATGCCGATGAGCTCATGGGGTATTACGGAAACCGACAAGCTTGGTTTTGTCCAGGTTTGGTCGGAATCGGAAGACGTGCCGCACACCGCAAGCCAGATCAACATCGACGAGTTATATCAAATACTGGGGCATTTTCGTTGGAAGGACGCGATATTGACCGGAACCAGCGGAGATATTTCTGCCGAAGTCAACGGACAGCATTATTCCGCAAAGGCTCGGTGGAACTCAAGTCTCCAAAGTTTAATCGGCAAGCATGATAAAGGGCCCGATCATGGCTACCGGCGTTTGGGCCGTGTTATGTTCTTGTATCCCAAATCCGCCGCCCGGCTGGCTAGAGAAGTCGGAGGCTGGAAGTTGGAAGCTGGAAGAGCGCTTCGAGTCATTTTAATGGGACTGGCGCTGTTTTTCCCGGCCGTGGGCGCGCAGGCGTCGGTGACAAAATACACTCCATACGGCCGCGCGGAGATCACCGCGAGCAACAGCACGCTTCGCACGATTGGCGCAAAGGCGGGACTGAATCCGTTGGCTTTTCGCACGATGCTTTACCGCAATCGCAGTCAGATGCATCGTCTGGGGATCGGGAAGGATCTTACCGGAGAGGAAGTGGAGGTCATGCCAGCCCGCCGCGTGCGAGAACTGCTTAGAAAACATTTAAAAGAGAATGAAAAAGTTTACGTCCCCTCTTTCCGCCCCGGCGGGGAAGGGAATCTCGTCCAAACGGCTGTAAAGAAAGGGACGATTACTTTTAGTCAATACCGCGATGCGGCGGAGACGGGCCGCGGGCCTTCTTTGAGGAAAACAGCGAGGAAAACAGCCAAGGTGAACCAGTCGTGGCTGGGAATCGTCTGGTTGCCCGTAGCCGTAGCCGTAGCGGTTGCCGTGATGATCTTTGGAATGATTTTGGCCCGCCGGAAAATTGTCCCGGCAGGCCCGCAGTCTGTCATTATCACTCCGCCTCGCGTGTCACGAAATCCATTGCCGCTCGCGAAGATCAACCAGAATAAGACTCTTGGACTGTGGATCTTTTTGACGGCGGCCTTTGCGGGATTGGTAGAATTATTTGGTTCCCTGGCGGCCAAGCGGCTGATGGAAAAGAAACCGCAGGGCATCGGGCCCACAACGAGCGGAGCCTCATTCCGCGCGGCGCCGGCGCGGTCGCCGTTTGAAGCGGCCTGGATGGACAGGCCGTTTACGACGGAAATCCTGGCCCGTTCGTTCGGACTCCCAAGGAGCGAGGTTTACCGCGCTTTTCGGGCTGGTCTTTTTGGAAATATTTTGGAAGAGGAAGCCAATGGATCGTTCCGTTTCAGAAAAGGCCTGCGTTCGGCGGATTTTGAGGCCATTCAAAACATTCCCTCTTGGCAGTTCTGGAATCCTTACCGCCGACTCAATCTCACATTCCTGGTCAGAGTCAGACTCCAGGCCATGTGGAAGGCGACGTCTTCGGATTGGATGGTTGAGGTCTTCGCGGCCGTGATACGGGAAAATCTTGGCCAGCTGACGAATGCGGAGCTCCGTTCGGCCCGCTTTGACCTTTTGTTGGAAAAAATATTGGAAAAGAAACTGGCAAACGCTCCATTGACCGCGTATCCCATGGATTTGGTGGTGGCTCTCAAAGGACGCTTTGACCATTTGAATCCCGAAGCCGGCGGCCTTCTGGCGTCTCTCACCCTTGATCGGCTCCAAGCGTACCTTCGTGAGCAGGGGAAAACTCTCCGTGAATCCACGGTTTCGTTGATTAAACGGCGGTATCAGTCACGCGACCAGGCGATAAGACAGCGGATTCGAGACCGTATTCTGGACATCGAAAAACAATTCGCGCGTGTCCAAGCAGAAATGAGCATGGCTCGTTCTCTGGCGGTTTCACCCGCCGCCCGGCTGGCTCAGAGATCCTTCGGTCGCCTCCGGCAACCTCCAGGCGACAGATTAGTCGTGGGAATCGAAGCGGCTGAAAAATCAACTTTTGCGGCGCGCCTGGCGGCCGTGAAGGAACTCCTCGGATCAAACTTGTCCCGTGGTGTCCGTTTCGAGCATGTCCAGTCCGTCGGGCCGGAGAGTGTGGGCGCGACAGGCGCGCGGTTTGCTTATTTTGTCGGTCAAGACGTGCCGCTGGGTGATGCGGCCGCGAGGCTGGCGGTTTTGAAGGGCGTGCGGGGGATACTCCACCAAGCCAATGCGTTCGAAACGAATGAAGAAGCGGCCCGGATCGGCATGCTTAAGTTTATGAGAGACATTATGGAAGGACAGCGGGGCGCAAGGCTGGCCATCGGCGATTTAAGACAAGCCTTGTCTGAGGTTGGAAAAAGTTTGCCTCCACCGGCCCGGATGGCCGTTGTGAACGACGGATCGCGGCTGGCCCTTTTGAGCGGCACGACGCCCATTATTCGGCATCTGGAAACTGCCCTCAGTGCGGAAAACAATGAGACGGCCATTGTGTCCGCTCAAGCGGCCGCGCGGTCGGCGGTGGATTATTTACAGCCTTCAAAACCCGGTTTCATTTCAAGAATTTATAAATTAATCGGCGCCCTGCGCGCGCTTGGCCGGAGCTTTGCCGTTGAACTTGGCGCGGACTTGAGTGGCGAGGTGACGATCGTGACGACTCAGGCCGTGATTGACGGGCGCGAGTCTGCCTATCAAGATTCGAGAAATGAACTTTTGAAACGCTTGGAAGCACTGCGCACTCTTAACGTGAGAGAATTTGTGGTGAGCGGTATCGAAGGGATAGCCAACTTGAGGCTAAAGGGTCCCTACGTGGTCATCGCGGCCGAAAGGGAGCTTAAAAGGGAGCTTAATGGAAAAATTCCCAAACGCGGCATCTTTCTTGAAATTCCCGAAAGCGCCAGAACCCTGCGCGGGGCGCATCTGGCCGCGGCGCAGTTGGCTCTGGCGCCGGATGATTTTAAACTGCCCAATTTGCGGAGAATAAAAGATAACCTCTTTGTCTACATGCCCGTCAGCTTTGAACGCCTGATTCAACTGATCGAATCAGCCAGAGACAAAATGCATGCGGTTGGAGGGTCGGCATAAAATTTAAGAATTAATTATTTTCTTTTACCGCCACCCCCGCCACCAGGCCGTTGTCCACCACCTCCACCGCCACCCTGGGGACCGCCGCCTCCGCCACCTTGCGGGCCTGGACGATTGCCCATTCCACCGCCACCCATTTGAGGTCCGCCTTGGCCTCCACCCATTCCTTGGCGATTACCCATCATTCCCTGACCACCCATTCCCTGGCCTCCCTGCTGACCAGGACGATTTTCACCGCCGCCCATCATTCCCATTCCGGGACGGTTGCCTTGCATTCCCTGGCCTCCCTGAGGACCTGGAGGATTACCCATCATTCCTTGGCCTCCCCCCATTCCAGGACGGTTGCCTTGCATTCCCTGACCACCCATTCCCTGGCCTCCCTGAGGACCTGGAGGATTACCCATCATTCCTTGACCACCACTCATTCCAGGACCCCCCTGAGGACCCGGACGATTTTCACCACCACCTTGCATTCCCTGACCACCCATTCCCGGGCCTCCCTGCGGGCCTGGAGGATTACCAGATCCAGGTCCACCCATGGGACCGGGAGGATTTACGCCTCCTTGGTCTGGACTTGCCCCAGGTCCCTGCCCGTCCGGCAGGCGGGCCCCTGCAGGTCCCGCAGGATTTTCCCAGTTAGTTCCTTGTCCACCGGCCGGACCGGGTGGGTTGCCGGCGCCGGTGCTGTTGCCGCCTTCCGAATTTTCTTCCCTGCGTTCACGCATTTGATGCATGCGCTGCATCGCCCGCTTCATCTCGGTCTCGTCGACCATACCATCCTGATTCCGATCCGTTTTTTCGGCGATGC
Source organism: Candidatus Omnitrophota bacterium (assembly GCA_016197155.1). Taxonomy (GTDB): domain Bacteria; phylum Omnitrophota; class Gorgyraeia; order 2-02-FULL-51-18; family 2-02-FULL-51-18; genus JACPWF01. The sequence continues at coordinate 28,137 of JACPWF010000032.1, forward strand.
GCGGATGATTTTCCATAAACTGCTCACCGCGTTGCATCGGCTGTTGTTGAGTATTCGGACTGGCGCCGGGACCGCCGGCTTGTCCCGGAGGATTTGGCCGCTGAGTTTCGTTGGCACTGGCCTGCTGAGGTCTTGGACCTTGGCCGCCCCCTTTTTCATTTTCAGCTTGCGAGGGATTAACAACAAAGAAATTCAGGAAGGCGAGGACCAACGTGAGACGAAAAACCGCTTTTGCGTGAATTTTCATCAAGGCTCCTTTGATTTGTCAAACCAATTTCCCATCATACTCTTAATTTCAAAAAATTCAAGCAGGGGGGTATAATGACTCCCTATTTTATGGCCCTCGAAAAGAAACTGAAAATTCTCCACCTGACCTCTCACCTCGACATCGGAGGCATCACGAGCGTCCTTTTGACGTTGTCGAAGGCCTTCCGTGAAAACGGCCACGAGGTGGCGATTTTGTCCGGCGGCGGAAGCTGTGAAGAGGCGCTACGAGGGGCCGGCGCGCGCGTTTACACCTTCTCCATCCGCACCAAGAACGAACTTTCTCCGAAACTTTTTTTTGCGCTTCCTAAAATTATCCGTCTGGTTCGCGAGGAAAGATTTAATATTCTCCATGCCCATACCCGCGTAACGCAGGTTTTGGCCGCGATGGTTTCGCTGTTTACGAAAGTGCCGGTGGTGACCACGGCGCATGGTTTTTATAAACGCCGGCTGTTCAGGAAAATGTTTGGCGCCTGGGGAAAACGCGTGGTGGCCATCAGCCCTCTTGTGGCTGAGGAGCTTGAAAAAACGCATCGGGTGCCGCGTTCGAAAATTCGCATTGTTTATAACGGCATGGACATCGCGGATTTTAAAAGAAGGATGATGGCTCACAATCCTGAATGGATCAAAAAAGAACTGGGGATTGATGAAAAAATATTTGTGATCGGGTCTATTTCAAGACTGGTGCACGACAAGGGCCAGCATTTTCTGATTGAAGCCGTAAAAAAATTAAACAAAAAACATAAAAATACCATTCTCGTTATCGTGGGTGATGGCCGCGAAAAGAAATCGCTCGAAAAATTAGCCTCAAAACTTCCTAAAAATCAGGTGAAGTTTCTTTCCGCTCAGCCGGACATCACAGGCATTCTTTCGGTTCTCGACGTTTTTGTTCATCCGGCGACGTTTCGTGAGGGGTTTGGTCTGACGCTTTTGGAGGCGATGACGGCGAAGATTCCGGTGATTGCGACGGACATTTGGGCGCTCAACACGATTATTCGAAATGGAGTAAACGGCACGCTGGTTGCTCCCAAAAATGCCGATGAAATCAGCCGTGCGATAGAATCCGTGATCGAGCATCCCGAGACGGCAGGCTCCGTGGCGGAAAATGCGTTTGAAATGTGCTCCAAACTTTATTCGGCCGAGCGGATGGCCGCGGAATTGGAAACCGTGTACGGCGAGGTGTTGAATGAGCCTTAAAAATTTGAACGTCGTTTCTTTTGAAAGCCGTCTCTCCAAAACAATGGGGGATCTCATTCAGCTTAACGGCGGCCGTCCGATTCTCGCGCCGGCGATGAAAGAAGTGCCGCTCGAAAATAATCCCGCGGCTTTTTCATTCGCGGAAAAAATTTTAAAGGGCGAGATCGACACGGTCATTTTTTTGACGGGGGTCGGAACGAAGGCCCTCATGGCCGCCATCGAGACGCGCCACAAAAAAGAAATCGTCCTCGAGGCGCTTCGAAAAACCTGCGTGGTGGCGCGCGGCCCCAAACCCACGCGGGTTCTGAAGGAATGGAATGTTCCGATCCAGGTCGCGGTGCCCGAACCCAACACCTGGCGGGAAATTTTAAGTTCGCTGGATCAATATAAAGAAAAATATCCCGTGAATGGCCGCCGCGTGGCCGTGCAGGAGTACGGCGTGCCGAGCCCCGAGCTTGCGGCGGGATTGGAGGAGAGGGGCGCCGACGTGCTCCCCGTTCCGGTTTATCGCTGGGCGCTCCCGGACGACACCGGACCGCTTCAAGGCGCGGTCGCGATGATTTGCGAAGGAAAGGCCGACGTGGTGATCTTTACGACGTCGGTGCAAATTCAGCATCTGTTTCAAATCGCCAAAGAAATGGGCGCAGGGGAGAAATTAAAAAAGGCGTTCGCTCAGACTGTTGTGGCATCCGTAGGCCCCGATTGCACTGAGGCGATCCGGTCATTCGGGATCACGGTGGACATTGAGCCTACGCACCCGAAGATGGGGCCGCTCGTCACGGAAACGGCAAACAAGGCCGAAGAAATTTTGAAACGAAAAAGAAAATGAAAGAAAGTATTTTCCTGAAAGCCTGCCGGCGCCAGAAATCGCCGGTGACACCCGTCTGGCTCATGCGCCAGGCCGGGCGCTACATGAAGGATTACCGCGCGATCCGCGAGAAAACCCCTTTTTTGGAAATTTGCAAAAATAAGGACCTGGTCACCGAGATCACCGTGACCGCGCAGGCAAAAATCAAAGCGGACGCGGCGATTATTTTTGCGGACATCCTGCTCATCCTCGAGTCCTTCGGGCTGGGGCTCGATTATTTGAAAGGGGACGGTCCCGCGGTCGCTCGCCCGATCCGCGCCGGAGGGGACGTTCAGAATTTACCGGAGGTTAATCCCGCGGAAAGTCTCGGATTTGTTTTGGACGCGATCCGGCAGACGCGCTCGGCGCTCCCGAAAAATATTCCCCTCATCGGTTTTGCCGGCGCGCCGTTCACGATCGCGTCCTACATGATCGAGGGCGGCGCGTCGAAAGATTTTCGGGAAACGAAAAAGCGGATGCTGTCGGACGAGCCGCTTTGGAATCTTTTGATGGAAAAAATCGTTCGCGCGACCGTTCTTTATTTGAATGAACAGATCCGCGCGGGCGCCGACGCTCTACAGCTTTTCGACAGCTGGGTGGGCTGTCTTTCGCCGGAGGAATACAGGCGGTTCGTTTTGCCGCACACGAAGAAATTAATCGAAGGAGTGAACGGCGGCGCACCGCTCATCCATTTTGGGACGGGCACCGGAAAGTTTCTCGATCTTTTGCGCGATGCGGGCGGGGACGTGATCGGCGTCGATCACCGCATCGGGCTTGGGGAAGCTTGGAAGAAGATCGGCTACGACCGCGCGGTGCAGGGAAATCTCGATCCGAATATTTTGGCGACGGGATCTCTTGAGGAGATCCGGCGTGAGGTAAAAAGAATTTTAGCGGAAGCCGAAGGCCGGGCAGGGCACATTTTTAATTTAGGGCACGGGGTTCTCCGGCAAACACCGGTGGAAAACGCGATTGCCGTTGTGGAAATGGTGCATGAGTTTAGCGGAAAGTCATGAGTAAGACGGCCATTCTCCTCATCGGTTTCGGCGGTCCCGAGCGCCGCGCGGATTTTGAGCCATTTTTGCGAAGCGTGGCTCAGGGGACAAATATTCCCGATCGCCGCATCCGGGAGGTCCTGCGCCACTACGAGCTTGTCGGCCCGTCGCCCTACAACGCTCAGGTTTTCCGGATAAAGGAAGCGCTTGAAAAACGCGCGGGCGCGCCTGTTTTCGCCGGTTTCCGCCATTCGGCGCCGTCCATTGAAGAGGCCTGCGAGCGGCTAAAAAAAGAAAGAATCGAAAAAACGGTTTGTTTTGTTTTGGCGCCTTTTCGCTGTTATGCGAGTTTTGAAAAATATAAGGCGAAGGTCGACCCGTCGCTGAATATTGTTTTTACCCCGCCTTTTCACAATCACCCTTTGTTCATTGAGGCGCAGGCGGAACAGATCGGACCGGGTCCGGTTGACGATGCGACATTTTTTATTTTCTCCGCGCATTCCATTCCGCAGAAAATGGACGACGAAAGCGCTTATTCACTGCAATTTCGTGAAACGGCCTCTTTGGCGGCCAAGAAGGCAGGCCTCAAGCATTGGGAGATTGCTTACCAGAGTAGGAGCGCCCGCCCCCGCCTGCCAGATGGCGGGCAGGGGAATCCCGCCGAACCCTGGCTCGAGCCGAGCCTTGAGAAGGCATTGGAGCGCGTCGATGGAAAAAAATTCAAAACGGTCTGCGTCATTCCCGCGGGATTTTTGGTGGAAAATATGGAAATTCTTTATGACCTGGACATTGAATTCCGAAAAAACGCCGAGGGAAAGGGATTCAGCTACTTCCGCGCTCGGACCGTGGCGGATCATCCCCGATTCATCGAAATGATGGGGCAAATGCCATGCCAAACGTAGCCATCATCGGCGGTGGCATCGCGGGCCTCGCCTGCGCCCACCGTCTTCGGGAGCTGAGCGCTCATCCTGAGCGAAGCGAAGGATCCGCTCTTGAATTTAAAATATTCGAATCGGGCCCCCGGCTCGGCGGCCCGATCGAGACGGAAAAAAGGGACGGGTTTCTTTTGGAGAAGGGGGCCGACTCTTTTATTTCCGAAAAGCCCGCCGCGCTCCGGCTCTGCGAACGTCTGGGAATTTCATCCACCGTCATCAACACCGAAGAAAATAACCGCCGGATCTTTATCGTCAAAGACGGGCGGCTCGTTTCTCTGCCGGAAGGATTTTATCTCGTGGCGCCCGGAAAGGTCCGCTCATTTTTGGCGAGCCCCTTATTTTCCTGGCCCGGCAAGGTCCGCATGCTTTTGGAACCGTGGGCGCCGCCGAAATATTCGGCCGACGAGGAGACCGTGGCGGCCTTTCTTCGCCGGCGGTTCGGAACCGAGGCGCTCGCGCGGGTCGGCCAGCCGATGCTGGCCGGCATTTACACGGGCGATGCCGAGCGGCTCAGCATGAATGCTGTCATGCCGTGGTTTCTTGAGCTCGAAAAAAAATACGGCAGTGTCACGCGCGGGTTGAGAAAGAACCTGAAAGACAAAAAAAGGGATTGGGACGCCGTGCGCGGGCCGCGCTACAGCCTTTTTCTCTCGCTGAATGAAGGGATGGGTGCGCTCATCCGGGCCCTTGTTTCGAAATTGCCGCCCGAATCCGTTTTTCTGAACTGCCGGATCAAAAATATTTCCTACGATCACGAAAAAAAGGTTTGGGTACTCCTCGACGAAAAAGGGACGCGCCACACCGCGGACGCCGTTTGCGCGGCGGTTCCTCCGCGCGCCGCAGGGGATTTTTTGAATATTCATAACCAATTGAATATAAATGAGTTATACCATTTCGAATACGAATCGCTCGCGGCGATTCACCTCGCCTACAAAAAAGAACAGTTTCGCCGGCCCCTTTCGGGTTTTGGATTCATCAGCCCCAGACTGGAGAAAAATCCGCTCATTGCCTGCACATTTTCCAGCCAAAAGTTTAAAAACAGGGCGCCGGAGGGATTTGAACTTTTGCGCGCGTTTGTGGGCGGCGCTTTCGGGAAAAATTTTTATGAAAAAGAAGACGCGGATCTCATGGGCCTCGTCGGGGAAAATTTGTCGGCGCTTTTGGGCATCAAAGGAAGGCCGGTTTTCTCGGCGCTTCATCGCCATCCGCGTTCTATGGTACAATACACTCTCGGCCACCGGTCCCGGGTCGAAAAAATTCGGGAAGAGGCGCGCCGGTTCCCCCGCCTTTTTTTCGCCGGAAGCGCGTACGACGGCGTGGGGATTCCCGATTGCGTCAAAAGCGGTGAAACGGCGGCTGAGGAGATTTTTGAAGGAGAAACCTATGCTTAAACTCTATTGTTTCCCGCGATCCGGAAATTCCCGCGAAGTCAAAATTGTTCTCGCCGAAAAAAATATTCCCTTTGAGCCCGTCAATGTCCACGCCGACGAATCCGTGAAAAAATCCCCCGAATTTGTGAAGGCGAGCCCGAACGGCAAGGTCCCCGCCATCATCGACGGCGGCGTTTACATGAACGAAGCGTTTCTCATCAACCAATACCTCGACGAAAAATATCCGGCCCCGCCGCTCATGCCCAAAACCGACCCGGCCAGGGAAGAGATCCGCCGCTTCGTGAACGCGATCGACAAAAAAATGGTTTTGAATATCGGGCTTCTCGTGATCGAGTGTCTGCTGAAGCCAAAGGGCGAACAGCGCGAGGATTTTAAGGAGAAAAAACGCGCCGAGGTGCTCGAGGGCCTGCGCGAAATCGACCAAATGCTGAGCGGGCGGCAATACCTGTTCGGCGATTTTTCGCTCGCGGACGTGGCCGTGACGCCGCACCTGGCCGCGCTTCCGGTTTTGGGAACGGGCATTCCTTCCGAATTTAAAAATGCCACCGCCTGGTTTGAGCTCGTGAAGGCCAGGCCCAGTTTCAAAAAATCCGGGGAGTGATGGAATTCTCCAAATCCATCCAGGTCGCCGAAGAGGCGCGCGAAGAAGCGGGCCGTTACCCCAGTTTTGTCGGCGACCTTTTTGTCGGGCGAATCCGTTGGGAGCTCATTTTTCCTTATCCGGACCAGGACCCCGCCGACAAAAAAATCGGCGATGAATTCTTAAAAAAACTCGAGGCGTTTTTAAAATCAAAAGTCGACGCCGACGCGATCGACCGCACGGGGATCATTCCGGACGACGTGATGAAGGGCCTGGCGGAGCTGGGCTGTTTCGGCATCAAGATTCCCAAAGAATACGGGGGCCTCGGGTTTTCGCAGATCAATTACAACCGCGCGGTGGCGCTCGTCGCCAGCCACTGCGGGTCCACGGCGGTTTTATTGTCCGCGCATCAGAGCATCGGCGTGCCCCAGCCTCTCAAGCTCTTCGGCACGCCGGAACAGAAGAAAAAATACCTGCCGCTTTTCGCGAAAGGGGCCGTGTCGGCCTTCGCGCTCACCGAACCCGACGTGGGGTCGGACCCCGCCAAGATGAGCACCACCGCGACGCCGGTCGAAGGCGGGGCTTTTTATCTTTTGAACGGCGAAAAACTCTGGTGCACCAACGGCACGATCGCCGACGTCATCGTCGTCATGGCCAAAACCCCGTCCGTGACCGTGAACGGCCGCGAGAAAACGCAGATCACGGCGTTCATCGTCGAAAAAAATATGCCGGGGTTCGAGGTCGCGCACCGCTGTAGTTTCATGGGTTTAAAAGGCATTCAAAACGGCCTTTTGCGTTTTAAAAACGTGAAGGTTCCGAAAGAAAATATCATCTGGGGCCTCGGGCAGGGGTTAAAATTGGCGCTGGTGACGCTCAACACGGGCCGTCTCACGGTTCCCGCCGCCTGCGGGGCGATGGCCAAAAAATCCCTCCTCATCGCGCGGGATTGGGCGAATAAACGCGTCCAGTGGGGCGCCCCGATCGGCCATCACGAGGCGATCACGTCGAAAATTTCCATGATGTCCGCCACGACGTTCGCGATGGACAGCGTCACCTGGCTTTCGTCCGCGTTTGTCGACAAAGGCAAGATCGACATACGGCTCGAGGCGGCGATGGCGAAACTTTTCTGCACGGAGGCCGCCTGGCGCATCGCCGACGACACGGTGCAGATCCGGGGCGGGCGCGGCTACGAGACCGCCGATTCCTTAAAAGGAAGAGGCGAGGAGCCGATCCCCGTCGAGCGCTTCATGCGCGACGCGCGGATCAATCTCATCATTGAGGGCACGAGCGAGATCATGCATCTTTTCATCGCGCGCGAGGCGATGGACCCGCATCTGAAACGGATCCTGCCGCTCTTAAGTCCGCGCACGGGCCTCCCGGAAAAATTAAAAAAGATGATGGCGGCGTTTTTCCACTACGCGGTGTGGTACCCGCGGCAGTGGGTGTACCTCGACCGGTGGAGAAATCACGCGAAGGTCTCATCCGTGATCTGGCGCCACATCCGTTTCATCGAAAAAACCAGCCATCGCCTCGCGCGCGAACTCTTCCACGCGATGGCCGTTTATCAGGCAGGGCTTGAGAAACACCAGCAGATCCTCACGCGCTTTGTGAATATCGGGACAGACCTTTTCGCGATGGCGGCCGCCTGTTCACGGGCTTCTTATTTGGCGGGACAGGGCATCGATGAGGGCTGTGAGGAACTGGCGGATTTATTTTGCAAAGAGGCGCGCCTGCGCGTCGAGCGCGAGTTTCGCGCCCAGCGTGAAAATGACGATAAAATGATTTACAGGGTCGGCAGAAAAATGCTTGAGGGCCGCTACCGATGGCTCGAAGAGGGGATCGTGAAGTGAAAAAAACGGTTTTGGTGGCGCTGGCGGACGGATTTGAGGAGATTGAGGCGGTCACGCCGATCGATGTCCTTCGCCGCGCGGGGCTCGACGTGATCGTCGCCGGCGTCGGAAAAAAAGAAATCTCCGGCGCGCACGGCATCACGATCCGGGCGGACGTGATGCTCGAGGACTATCGGGATTTGCCGGACGCCGTTGTTTTGCCGGGGGGCATGCCCGGCGCGGACAATTTAAAAAAATCAAAAGCGCTCGGCGCGCTCCTTTCCAAAATGGATCAAAATAAAAAGTTAATCGGCGCCATCTGCGCGGCGCCCGCGCGGGTCCTGGCCGGCGCGGGCATTCTCGACGGAAAAAAAGCGACGTGCTATCCGGGCTACGAAAACGACCTCGGCGCCAAAACCACCTTTGTCACCGACCGGGTCGTCAAAGACGGCCGTGTCATCACCAGCCGCGGGCCCGGCACCGCGCTTGAATTTGCGCTCGAGCTGGTTTGTGAGTTGACGGATTCCCGGACAGCCGGCAGGCTCGCCCAAGCGCTGATCGCGCGATCTTAATTTTTAAAACCTCCCTGGACTTGACAAATGAAATACAATGTAATACAATTTACTCATGAGGGTCTTATACGGCAGGCGCATCGCCAAGAAAGTAAAAACCCATAAAATTCCAAAAGAGATATGGGTCGATTTTAGGGACGCATTCGAAAGTTTTTCAGTCAGCCGCAATTTTAGATTATTTGACATAAAGAAATTAACAAACAAAGGGCCTTACGTTTATTACAGGCTTCGGATCAGAACGTATCGAGCCCTATTTCATATGGACGATCAGAATCTTCATGTGGAAGATATAGGCCCAAGAGGAGGTGTCTATCAGCCATGAGCGTCAAAACCGTTCGGTTCAATAAAGAAGAAGAATCGATGTTGAAAAGTCTCCTCAGTTACTATCACGCCGATTTTTCTCATTGCATCAAGGATCTGATCGTGGAGAAACTCGAAGATTTACGGGATATCGGCGTTGTCCGACTTTTGAGAGAGGGGAAACGGGCGGATTATTTGTTGGCTGATCAAATCACCGCGCTTTTTGATGATTGAAAATATTTTCTCCTGGTCGAAGTCCACAGACGAAAAATTCCGCGACTGCGCGCGCAAATATTATTACGACAAATACCTCTCCTGGGGCGGATGGGAGTCCGGCGCTTCCGCCCGGACCCGCTCGGCCTACGTCCTTAAAAATTTAAAAAACCGCTGGGCGTGGCGCGGCGAGCGCGTGCATCACGTCATCGAGCATGTCCTCAAATCCCTCCGGCAGGGCCGCGCGGTCCCGTTGGAGGAGGCCCTCTCGCATTTGACGCGCATCATGCGCGAAGATTACCTGGCCTCCAAAGCGAAAAAATACCTCGAGAATCCCAAAAGAAATCTCGGGCTTTTTGAGCATGAGTACGAGAAAAATATCGAGGATCCCGTCTGGAAACGGGTCCACGAAGGGGCCGTCGAATGCGTCCAAAATTTTTACCGCTCGGATTTTTTTAAGGAACTTTCGGAGGAGGACAAGGCGCACTGGCTTTTGATCGAGGATTTGGAAGCATTCACGTTTGACGGCGCCAAGATTTACGTGAAGCTCGATTTTGCCAGAAGAAAAAATGACGCGATCGAGATCATCGACTGGAAAACCGGCAAGAATGAAAACGCGGCGCCCTCGGTCCAGATCGGGGCCTACGCGATCTACGCGATGCAGAAATGGCAGGTGCCGCTCGAGGGTGTTCGCGCCTATCTTTTTAATCTCGCGAGCCCCTTTCCCGTCCCAACCCTCCAAATCCTCACGCCGGCGCTGATCGAGGCGACTCAAAACACCATGGCCGAGAGTATCGGCCGGATGCGTTCCCTTTTGGCGGACCCGGCGAAAAATATTCCCAAATCCGCAGACCATTTTCCATTCACGGAAAAACCAGAGCTCTGCGCGCAGTGCAATTTTTACAAGATCTGCGAGAAGTATTGTAAATCTTGATTGGGCCCCCCGCATTTGGTATCCTATAAGGGTCTTTCATTCAACCTATATTTTACATAAACTATTTAAAATAAATGAGTTGTGAATACACGGAAAGCCTCGATGCCTCGTGGCAGCTTTGTCCGGTCCCCATTTTGATGACTGAGGAAAGAATAAAGGAAATGAAAAAGGGGGCGGTTCTCCGGGTCGTTTTCACGGACCCGGGCGCGGTGCCCGACCTCGAGGCCTGGTGCGCGGCGGCCGGACACCGGATTTTGGGATTTGAGAACGAAAAACCAAGAAGTTTCGCGTACATCCGGAAAGGGTGAGGCCATGAAAAAAGGTTTAAGGCAGAGCATTCAGAAAACCGTTTCGGCGATCGAAAAGGCCGAGCGCATTTTGGTCGCTTCGCACGTGAATCCCGACGGCGATACGCTGGGCTGTCTTTTGGCTTTGGGCCTGGCCCTCCTTCGAATGGAAAAAAAAGTGACGCTCGTCTGCCAGGACGGGATCCCGTCGCGGTTTCAATTTCTGCCGGGCAGTGAGCTCATCGTCTCCGGCACCTCGGAGCGGGCCGACGTGGCGATCGCCGTCGACTGCGGCAGTGTCCGCCAACTCGGCAAAAAAGTCGCGCCCATTTTTTTTAAGGCCAAGACCACCGTGCAGGTCGATCACCACGATTTCGGCCAGGCCTTCGGGAAAATTCAGGTTTTGGAGGACGAGGCCTCCGCGGTGGGCGAGATCGTGTATGAACTCATCCAGGCGATCGGCGTCGAGGTGACGCCCGCGATCGCGGTTTGTCTTTTGACGTCGATCGTGATCGACACGGGATCCTTTCGTTTCTCGAATATCCGCGCGAAGACCTTTGACATTTGCAGCCGGCTCGTGAAAACCGGCGTGGACCTCCGGCATCTGATTGAGGAATCTTACTGGATCAAAAGCCGCTCGGCCGTCAAACTTTCCAGCTACGGGCTTTTGAACGCGGATTATTCGCGGAGCGGGGAAATCGCGTGGACGGTTTTGCGCAAAAAAGATTTTGTCCGGTATCTGGCAAAAACCTCGGATGCCGATTCGGTCGCCGACGACCTCCGGCTGGTCGAAGGGGTGAAGATCGCCGCGGTGTTCCGGGAAATGGAGAACGGGAAATGGCGCGTGAGCCTGCGTTCGCGGCACGGGATCAACACCGGGAACGTCGCGCGGCTGTTCGGCGGCGGCGGGCATCACAATTCGGCCGGATGCATCATCGGGAAGTCGGAAAGGGAAAAAAGAAAGCTCCTGGACGAGCTGGAGAAATTGGTGAACGTTTGAAATATGTTTTAGTCATCCCCGACGGGATGGGGGACAAGCCTCTGGCGAGTCTCGGCGGAAAAACGCCGCTGGAGGCCGCGCGCACGCCGAACATGGATTTTTTCGCCGCCCACGGGGTCGTGGGCCTGAGCCAGAATATTCCCGATGGGTTCACGCCGGGGACGGACATCGGCTGTATGAGCGTTTTTGGATACGACCCCAAGATTTATTTTACCGGCCGCGGGCCGCTGGAGGCGGCGGAGCTGGGGATCGCGCTCGAAAAGGATGACCTGGCCTTTCGCTGTAATCTCGTCACGGCCGAGGGCGGGGTGTTAAAAGATTTTAGCGCGGGCCACGTGAGCGTGGCCGAGGCCAGGATTTTGATCGAGGTCTTGGGTGAGAGGCTAAGGGAAAAACACGGTGAGCGCTTCCGGTTTTATCCGGGCGGGGGAACGGGCTACCGGAATCTTTTTATTTATCACAAGGCCGATCCGGGAATGGCGCGGATCGTTTCGACGCCGCCGCACGACATCATGGGCCGCGCGTACCGGGATTATCTGCCAAAGGGAAAAGGCACGGATTTTTTGGCGGCGCTCATGACGGAATCGCGGGAGATCCTGGAAAATCATCCGGTGAACGAAAAGCGCGCCGAGAACGGAAAAGCCCGCGCGAACCTGATCTGGCTTTGGGGACAGGGTGTGCCGCCGCATTTTCCGTCTTATCACAAGCGATTCGGATTTCAGGGGGCGGTGATCACGGCGGTGGATCTTTTGAAGGGCATCGCGATTCACGCGGGGCTCGACGTGATCGCGGTGCCGGGTGTCACCGGTTATTTTGACACCAATTACACCGGAAAGGCCGAATACGCGGTGAATGTCCTTCGCAGCCGCGATTTTGTCGCGGTGCATGTCGAGTCCACGGACGAGGCCGGGCACATGGGCGACGCGGCGCTCAAGATCAGAGCGATCGAGGATGTGGACCGCTGGGTTTTGGGAACGTTGAGAGAAAAATTGAAAGAATTTGAAGCGTTCAAGATCCTCATTCTTCCCGATCATTACACGTGCGTCGAGACGCGCACGCATTCGCCAGACCCGGTGCCGTTTTTAATCTATTCGAGCCGGGAAGAAAAAAGGGGCCCGCGGAAATTTTGCGAGAAAACGGCCGCGGAGTCAAAAATTTTTGTGAAAGAAGGTCACACGCTCATGAACCTTTTTGTGAAAGGCGGGGTTTTGCCTTCATGAAAACACAGGTCCTGGTGATCGGCGGCGGATTCGCGGGCCTGTCGACCGCGCTTCGTCTGGCTGAAAGAGGAATGAAGGACGTGGTCGTCATCGAGCAGGAAAAAGCGCTCGGCGGCCACGCCTCGGGACGCAATGCCGGCATGATCCGGCAGTCGGTGGCGGACCCTTTTTTGGCGGCGCTCGCGCGGGAGGGCAGGGATTTATTGAAGAGGCGGAAATTTTTTATTGAAAGCGGCTCGCTTCTTTTGGCCAAAGGCCGGTCGGGAGCGGAGCTGGATCAGATTGAACAGGCCATGAAAGAAGCCGGCGTGAAATCAAAACGTCTGCCCTGTCAACGGGCGGTTTCCCGTGTGCCGCTTCTTGAGGGAGCCGATTTTGAGGAGGCGCTTTTCACGCCCACGGACGGTCTTGTGGACATTGAGGCGCTTTTGAAATATTTATTGTCGCGCCTCAAACATTTTCAAATACCCGTTATTTGCGGAAGCGGCGTCACGGGTATCGGAAAAGAAGGAAATGTTTTTGAGGTGCGCACGGGAAAGCGCATCCTTTTCTGTGAAAAACTCGTCAATGCGGCCGGCGCTTGGGCGGGGATTTTGGGCGACAAAGCGGGCGCGTTTCAGGTTTCTTTTAAGGCTTATAGGCGTCATCTTTTTTTGAGCCGTCCTCTTCGCGGCGTCAAGCGCGACTGGCCGTTTGTTTGGGACCTGTCTCATCAGTTGTATTTTCGTCCCGTGAAAGGATCGCTTCTTTTGAGCCCCTGTGACAAGGCTCTGTTCTCTCTCGAGGCCAATCAGGCAAAAATTCCGGGAGAAAAAACGGACCCTCAAATACGCGAAGAATTGAATTTAAAATTGAAAAATTTCTTTCCCGATTTCAAAAAAGTGAAGCTGGTCTCGGTGAAAGCAGGTTTGAGAACCATGGTGCGGGACGGGCGTTTTGTGGTGGGAGAAGATAAGACCTTGAAGGGATTTTTTTGGGTGGCAGGCCTCGGCGGACACGGTGTGACGACCTGCCTGTCGGTGGGGGAATTGGCGGCGCGGTTTATTTTGGGCAAAAAAGTGGACGGCGCTTTGAAAGAGGCGTTTTCACCCGGCCGGTTTAAGGAGGAATATGCTCCCGCTTGTTGATTATCACATGCACACGCCGCTCTGCGGCCACGCGACCGGAGAGCCGCACGAATACGTCGAGCAGGCGATGAAAGTGGGGCTTTCGGAGATCGGTTTTTCGGACCACGCGCCGCTGGTGTCTCACGAGGACGCGCGCTACACCATGAAGCGCTCCGAACTGCCCGCTTATCACCGGATGATCGAGGAGGTTCAGGCGCGCTACAAAAATTTTTCGATCAAACTGGGGCTCGAGGCCGATTTTATCCCGGGTTATGAGGAAAAAACCCGCGAGATCTTGTCGGGCTACCCTTACGACTTCGTGATCGGCTCGGTGCACTTCATTGACAATTGGGCTTTCGACGACCCCGATCAGAAAATCAAGTGGAAGGACAAAGACGTCGACCGGGTCTACCGCGACTATTATGACCTCCTGAGACGCTCGGCGGCCTCGGGGCTTTTTGACATCATGGGCCACGTGGACCTGGTGAAAAAATTTGGCCACCGGCCGGTTTCCAATCTGCGGGACGAGGTGGAAAAAACGGCGAGGGTATTCAAAGACTCGAATGTGACGGTCGAGATCAACACATCGGGCTTACGGAAACCCGTCGGAGAGATTTATCCGTCGCTGGCAATCCTAGAAATTTATCAAAAGGCCGGCGTGCCGATCACGTTTTCATCCGACTCCCATGACCCGCTCGACGTCGGACGCGATTACGACAAGGCCGCCGCGCTGGCCGAAGCTGCGGGCTACACGGAGTACTCGGTTTTCAGAAAAAGGAAAGTCGAAAAAAGGATGCGTTTATGATAAAAATCAGGGGCGTCGACCACGCGGCGCTGAGCGTCAAAGATCTCGATCGCTCGCTCAAATTTTACACGGAGGTTTTGGGTTTAAAAATCACGGAGCGGGAATATTCCAGGCCCGGCGTTGAATATTTTTTGGACTGCGGCACGTCTCTCATCGGACTGATTCAGGGAGAGCCCGGGGGTGAGAGGCATTTTTTGCAGGACGGCGGCCTGGGCGGCAATCACGTGGCCTTTCGCGTGGACACCAAGGATTTTGACAAGGTCGTCGAAGAAATAAAAGCGAGGAATATTCCGATAAGCTTTTTTAAAAAAAGGGAAAAATCCTGGTCGCTTTATTTTTTGGATCCGGACGGAAATAAACTGGAGATCACGGCATGGCCGCTGGAAGAACAGTAGTCAGCGGAAAGAGGGCAGGTATCAGGAAAAGGAGAAAAATATGTTGAAAGAAGGGGACAAGGCGCCGGAGTTTACGTTGCCGTCGTCGGGCGGCGGGGATATTTCGCTGAAAGATTTTAAGGGCAAAGAGCGTGTGGTGCTTTATTTTTATCCGAAGGACGACACGCCGGGGTGCACGGTCGAGGCCTGCGGCTTTCGTGACGGCATCAAAAAAATAGAATCTCTCGATGCCGTGGTGCTGGGAGTAAGCCCGGATGACACCAAATCGCATGGCAAATTCATCGAAAAATTCAAATTGCCGTTCATTTTACTGAGCGACACGGATAAAAAAGTCTGTGAAGCTTACGGCGTGTGGGTGAAAAAGAGCCTGTACGGAAAAGAGTACATGGGCGTGGCGCGCACGACGTTCATCATCGGCAAGGACGGCCGGATCGAAAAAATTTACGAAAAAGTGAAACCGGAAGCGCACCTCGCGGAGGTTTTGGAATTTTTGAAAAAATAACGATGCCGAAAGTTTATTTTGCGGATAAAAATCTCGCGGTCGAGGCGGATCACGGCGAGTCGATCCTGGATGTCGCCCTGCGAAGCGACATTCCCATGTACCACACCTGCGGAGGGAATGCCTCCTGCAGCACCTGCCGCGTGCTCGTCCGAAAGGGAGCGGAGAATCTTTCCGCGATAGAATCCGCCGAGTCGCAGATTTTGGACGCGTTTGATCTGACATCCCCTCATCGCCTGGGCTGCCAGGCGCAAATTTTAAGAGGGGACGTGGAGATCGAGATCCCCGAACACGCCAAGCCCTGCCGTCCGAGTAAAATTCTTCCTCTCCCGAAAGGATAAACCGTGCCCGATCGCGTGCTGGCCGCGTGCTTTGGGATCTCGCTTTTGGTGAACGCCGCCGCCTTTGTGAGTTTTGATAAAACTTTTTCCTTGAATACAAGAGAAATTGAAAAACAAGTTGCCCGGAGAAATAATGGCGGCATCCAATTTCAATTTGTCGAAGCGCCTCCAAAAATTCATCCCCAAAAACCAGCCGAAACGCGCAAGATCGCCGCGCGCGACGCCTTGAACCAGGATCTTCTAAAAGACAAATCCCGCGCCTCCGGTGCTCCGCACGTGAAAACGCGCGGACCCGCCGACCAATTGGCGCAATCCCGATCCACCGGCGCCTCCGGCCGGCGTCAGGAGCCGCAGAAGACAAAAAATCCTTCGCCGTCAGCGGCCGACTCACCGGATTTTTTGAAAAAAAAAGACGCCTCATCGGAAAAACCAGCCCCGTCTCCCGCGCCCGGCGCGATGGGCCGCGATAAAATCGACACGCGGGAAACCGGTCGCGCCCGCTCGCGCGGCGCGCGGCTCTATGGCCTCACCTCTTTTGAGGCGATAGGGTCCGACATGGGCGGGTACATGAAAAACCTGAAGGAAAAAATCTGGCTGGCCTGGTTTCCGTATCTGGCTTTTCAATACCCCCAGGATTTTAAGGGGGCGGATGCCGTGATCAGCTTCACGTTAAATCCCAAAGGAGAGGTGATGATCGTGAAGGTAGTGGAAAGCCGCGGGAGCGGGGCGTTCGCGGCCTATTGCATGGAGGCGGTCCAGCGCGCCGGAAATTTCGGGGAAGTTCCCAAAGAGATTTTGGCGCTCACCGGCAAAAACGAACTCGAAATCCGCTTTGCCTTTCACTATTACTGATAGATCTGATAACCCGCCTTTTTAAATTCTTCCGATTTTTCTTCGAGGCTTTTGGCGATGTCCTGCGTGACCTTCATGCTGCAAAATTGAGGGCCGCACATCGAGCAGAAATGCGCAACCTTCGCCGCGTCCTGTGGGAGGGTCTCGTCATGAAATTCTCTGGCGGTCACCGGGTCGAGTGAGAGATTGAATTGGTCCTGCCAGCGGAATTCGAAACGCGCCTTCGAAAGGGCGTTGTCGCGGATCTGCGCGCCGGGATGGCCCTTGGCGAGATCCGCCGCGTGCGCGGCGATTTTGTAGGTGATGACCCCCGTTTTCACGTCGTCCTTATTCGGCAACCCCAAATGTTCCTTCGGCGTCACGTAGCAGAGCATCGCGCAGCCGTACCACCCGATCATGGCCGCGCCGATGCCGGAGGTGATGTGGTCGTAGCCCGGCGCGATGTCGGTCGTGAGCGGCCCGAGCGTGTAAAAAGGCGCTTCATGGCATTCGGCGAGCTGTTTTTCCATATTGATTTTGATGAGGTCCATCGGCACATGTCCCGGACCCTCGATCATGACCTGGACGTCATGCCGCCAGGCGATTTGGGTGAGCTCGCCCAGCGTTTCCAGTTCCGCGAACTGCGCGCGGTCGTTGGCGTCGGCGATGGACCCGGGCCGCAGGCCGTCTCCCAGGGAAAAAGAGACGTCGTAGGCCTTCATGATCTCGCAGATTTCCTCAAAATGCGCGTAGGCAAAATTTTCCTCGTGGTGCGCGAGGCACCATTTCGCGTGAATGGAACCGCCGCGCGAGACGATGCCCGTCACGCGCCGGGCTGTCAGGGGGACGTAGCGCAAAAGAACGCCCGCGTGGATCGTGAAATAGCTCACCCCCTGCTCGGCCTGCTCGATCAACGTGTCGCGGTACATTTCCCAGGTGAGTTCCTCGGCCCTGCCGCCCACTTTCTCGAGCGCCTGATAGATCGGCACGGTGCCGATCGGGACGGGAGAATTTCGGATGATCCATTCGCGCGTCTCGTGAATATTTTTTCCGGTGGAAAGGTCCATGATGGTGTCCGCGCCCCAATGGCAGGCCCAGGTCATTTTTTCCACTTCTTCTTCAATGGAGGAGGCAATGGCGCTGTTGCCGATATTGGCGTTGATTTTGACGAGAAAATTGCGCCCGATGATCATGGGCTCGAGTTCCAAATGCCGGATATTGGCCGGGATGATCGCGCGGCCGCGCGCGACCTCGTCGCGCACGAATTCCGGCGCGACATTTTCGCGGATAGCCGCGTATTCCATTTCCGGAGTGATCACGCCTTTTTTGGCGTGATGCATCTGCGTCACATTGCCGCCGGGTTTTGAATGGACCGGTTTTCGGACGGGTTTTAGACCTTTCCGGACATCAATTTTCACATCCGGGTCCGTGTAGGGGCCGCTCGTGTCGTAGACACGGATCGATGGGTTATTTCCCGAGAGCGAAATCTCCCGCGCCGGCACGCGACTCTCGGGGTAAAGCGATCCGGCAGTGTAAACTTTTCGCGAAGAGGGGAAGTTCTGGGAGGGTTGAACAAGCTTCGTCATAACGGCCCGATTGTAGCATAAATAAGTGGCCTATCGTTTAAAATTATTGTTAAATAGGGCCATGCCCATCGAATGCAACCTCTGCGGTTCGCGGCGTTATTATTCCGTCTACAAAAAACCGCGCGCGGCTGTCTTATCCGCCGTTTCTCCCGCCTACGCCATTTCTGAAAGCCATTTGGAAAAGCCCGACAAGATCGTGCGCTGTGCCGCGTGCGGCCTGGTGTACGCGATCCCTTCTTCGATGCGCGAAATCGTCCGGGACTACGCCGAGATGGCGGATCCGGAATATTTAAAAGAAGAAAAGGGCCGCCGCGCTCAGGGACGCGTCGTTTTAAAACGCATTTCCCGTTTCAAAAGGACGGGAAAAATTCTCGACATCGGCTGCGGGCCGGGATTTCTTCTGGATGAGGCCAAAAATCAGGGCTGGGAGACCGCGGGCGTCGACCTGTCCGCGTGGGCCAAGGCCCACAGCCGCGACCATTTTGGCATCGACGTTTTTCAGGGCTCTTTGGAAGAGGCCCGTTTTCCGGACCGGACGTTTGACGCGGTCGTGATGATGGACGTGATCGAACATCTCGAGGATCCCAAGCGCGTTTTGAAAGAGATCCGCCGGATCTTAAAAAATGACGGGGTCCTGTACGTCAGCACGCCCGACATTCAAAGCTTCTTAAGCCGCGCCCTTCGCGCGCGGTGGTGGGGGATCAACAAGTACCACCTTTTTTATTTTTCCAAAAAAACCCTCGAGAGGCTCTTCACGGCCGTGGGTTTTAAAAAGCTCCGCTACGCGTCGTATCCCCGGATTTTTACGCTCCGCTACTGGGCCAGGCGCCTCGAGGCGTACCCGGCGTTCATCCACAGACCGGTGGCGGCTCTCGCCGGCCTCGGCAATTGCGGAGAGCGTCTTTTAAAAATCGTTCTGCACGACCAGATCGATGTGGTGGCGCGGAAGATCACGAGGCTTGATTCGCTCGAGACCGGCGAAGAGACAAAAGAGGGATCGTCCCTCAAAAAACAAAAGGTGACGGCGGTCCTGCCCGCCTACAATGCCGAGAAAACGCTCGAGCGGACCGTCGCGGATATTCCGCGCGACGTTGTGGACGAAATCATTTTGGTCGACGACAAATCAAAGGACCGCACCGTCGCGATCGCGAAGCGGCTGAATCTCGTCGTTTTTCAACACGAAAAAAATAAAGGCTACGGCGCCAACCAAAAAACCTGCTATCGCCGCGCGATCGAGCGGGGAGCGGACGTCGTCGTGATGGTCCACCCGGATTATCAGTACGATCCGAAGATCATTCCCCAGCTCATCGAGCCGATCCTCCGCGGCGAGGCCGACGCGGTTTTCGGTTCGCGCATGATGAAAGGCGGGGCGCTTGAAGGCGGCATGCCGATGTGGAAGCACAACGCGAACATTCTTTTGACCGCGTTTGAGAACGTCATGCTCGGCACCTATCTCACCGAATACCACTCGGGTTTTCGCGCCTACCGCACGCGGATGCTTTGCGGCATCGCCTACGAAAAAAATTCGGACGGATTTTTGTTTGACACCGAGATCATCGTCCAGATTCTCGCCAACCATTACAAGATCGATGAAGTTCCCATCCGCACGCGCTATTTCGAGGAGGCCTCTTCGATCAAACTGTGGCCGAGCCTCCTGTACGGTCTGGGGATTTTAAAGGAAATGTTCGCCTACGTTCTTTACTCGAAGGGAATTTTAAAAAGGAAGAAACTCGAACCGGTTACTTTGAAGGATTCTTCGAGCCGGTATAAAGGTACTCGATGATGTCGCGCGTGGAAACGACGCCGATCGGAATGCCGTTATCGAGAACGGGCACGTGACGGAATTTCCCGATCGACATCTTGTGGAGCGCGTAGGCCAGCGGCGCGTCTTTGTCGAGGCACTCGGGATTCGGCGTCATGATGTTTTTCACGGGGTGCTTCGACAGGTCTTTCACGATGCCCGCCACTTTCAGCAAAATGTCGCGAAGGCTTAAAATCCCCAACAATTTTTTGTTTGAACCGCAGACAAGCACGCACCCCTTCATCGGGAAGGCGTGCATTTTATCGATCACTTCCTGAAGGGAAGTCTCCGGGCTCACGAGGATCGGCGGCACCTTGGAAATAAAATCCGCCACGCGCTCGGTCATGATTTTTTTCTGAAGTTTTTCCTTTGTCGGCTGGGGGATGTCCTTCTGCGTGAAGGAGTGAAGGCATTTTTCGCAAGCATCGCTGCCGAGGATATTTTCGTGACCGCAATAGGGGCATTTGATTTTAGCCATAACCCTCCTAACCTTTTTTAGCGACTGTCCACACGTCCTCGGTGTAAAGAACGTCCCTTAAATTCCCCGTGCCTTTTTTTTCCCGCGCCCATTTGGCTTGCTCGTCCAGCATGCCGTCGTAGGTCGGTTTTTCGATCGCGCGGAAAACCCCGAACGGCACTGGCATCCGGGGGTATTCCATCTGCGTCAAAAGATACGCGTAGGCGGGCGAGGGGTCGCTCTCGTTGTGAATGAGAAGGCTTTCCTTTTTGGCCGCGGCCAGGTCGGTTTCCCCAAGGTCCAGCCCATTCATCACGATGGCCTTTGTCCCGCCTTTTCCGAAAACGAGCGGCTTGCCGTTTTCGAGATAAATCGCGCGGTCGTCGCGGTTTTCGCGGCCGGTGACCGGGACGAACGCGTCTTTATTGAAGATGATGCAGTTCTGATAGATCTCGACGAACGCCGAGCCTTTGTGTTTGTAGGCGCGCGAAAGGATCTGGCCCATGTGCCGCGGGTCCGAGTCGACGGTGCGCGCGACGAACGACGCCTCCGCCGCGATCGCCACGCAGAGCGGGTGAATGGGGTAGTCGATCGTGCCGTAGGGCGAGGATTTGGTGACCTTTCCTTTTTCGGACGTGGGCGAATACTGGCCTTTGGTGAGCCCGTAGATTTGGTTATTCACGAGAATGATTTTCAAATCCACGTTCCGCCGCAGGCAATGGATCAAATGATTTCCCCCGATCGAAAGCCCGTCGCCGTCGCCCGTCACGACCCACACGGTGAGCTCGGGCCGCGCGCATTTGAGGCCCGTCGCGATGGCCGGCGCGCGTCCGTGGATTGTGTGAAAACCGTACGTGTTCATGTAGTAGGGAAAGCGGCTCGAACAGCCGATGCCCGAAACAAAAACGTGATTTTCCCGCGCGGTGGCCGTGACGTCGGCGAGGGTTTTTTGCATCACCGACAAGATGGCGTAGTCCCCGCAACCGGGGCACCAGCGGACATCGGCTCCGGAAATGAAATCTTCTTTGGAATAATGAAGCGCCTCCGTCGCGGTCATAGGTGTTTTTCGATCACTTCTTTAATTTCACGGATTTTGAAAGGCTGTCCCGTCACCCGATTGTAGCCCGCCGCGTGAACGCCCTCAAACTCGGCCCGCACGAGAAAGAGGAGGTTGCCCATGTTGATCTCGGGAATGAGGATGGTCTCAAAACTTTTTAAAATCGCTCCCAGATTTTTAGGGAACGGGTTCAAATAATTCAGATGGCACGCGGAAACTTTTTTGCCTTCTTTTTGGAGTTCGTCGACCGCCGCGCGGATCGTGCCGTAGGTGCCGCCCCAGCCGAGCACGAGAAGCTTTCCTTTTTTTTCGCCGAAGACCTCGGCGGGTGGAATGGTCTCGGCGATCCGCCTGATTTTTTCGCGGCGCAGGACCGTCATCCGGTGGTGATTTTCGGGGTCGTAGCTCACCCCTCCCGTGCGGTCGGCCTTTTCGATGCCGCCGATCCGGTGCTCGAGACCAGGCGTGCCCGGGACGGCCCACGGGCGGGCGAGTGTTTTCTCGTCGCGCACGAACGGCAAAAAGGGGCCGTCGCTGGTTTTGGGATGCTCGATTTTTATTTTGGGGAGCTTGTCCATCTCCGGCAGTTTCCACGGTTCCGCGCCATTGGCCAGATACCCGTCCGACAGGAAAAATACCGGGGTCATGTATTGGGTCGCCAGGCGCACGGCCTCGATGATGAAATCAAAACAGTTGGCCGGCGTCGAAGGGGCCAGGATTGCCACCGGCGAATCGCCGTTTCGCCCGAACATCGCCTGCAAGAGATCGGCCTGTTCGGTTTTGGTGGGCAGGCCCGTCGACGGGCCTCCGCGCTGAACGTCCAAAATCACCAGCGGCAATTCCGCCATCACGGCGAGGTTGATCATTTCCGATTTGAGGCAGACGCCGGGCCCGCTCGTGGCCGTGACGCCGATCTGGCCGCCGAAGGAAGCGCCGAGCGCGGCCCCGCAGGCGGCGATTTCGTCCTCGGCCTGGAACGTTTTGACCTTAAAATTTTTGTGCCGCGAAAGCTCATGCAAGATATCACTCGCCGGCGTGATGGGGTAGCTCCCGTACAGCACGGTTTTTCCGGTGAGTTCGGAGGCCGCGAGGATCCCGAGCGCCGTCGCCTCATTGCCCGTGATTTTCCGGTACGTGCCGGGTGAAATATCCGCTTTTTTCACGACGTAACGCGAGGGGATGGTCTCGGTGATGTCGCCGTAATGGTACCCGGCCTTTAGCGCCATCAAATTCGCCTCGGCGACTTCCGGTTTTTTGGCGAATTTTTCGTTCACCCATTGAACGGTGTGATCCAAACTCCGCCCGTACATCCAGAACATCAGCCCCAGCGCGAAAAAGTTTTTACAACGATCCACCTCGGAATACTTGATCTTGGAGCCGGTGAGGGCGTTTCGCGTGAGCGAGGAAAGCGGGACCTGGAGGACGGAATAATCTTTGAGCGAACTGTCCGCGAGAGGATTCGATTTCCATCCGGCTTTTTTCAGATTGTCGTCACTGAAGGAATCGGAATTGAGGACTAAAAGCCCGCCTTTGACGAGGTCGTTAAGATTCACCTTTAGCGCCGCGGGATTCATCACGACGAGCACGTCGGGCGCGTCGCCGGCGGTGTAGATGTCGTTTTTGCTGAATTGGATCTGGAAACTGCTCACTCCCGGGAGCGTGCCCTGGGGCGCGCGAATCTCCGCCGGAAAATCAGGGAGTGTCGCGATGTCGTTGCCCATGAGCGCGGAGGTGTCGGTGAATTGGTCGCCCGTGAGCTGCATGCCGTCGCCGGAATCCCCGGCGAAGCGAATGGTTACCGCATCAACTTCTTTTTCTTTTCTCATCCGCCCTCGGCGGTCTCGTGCACCTGGTCGGCTTTTGGAGGCAGGTTGAAGACCTCGGTCGGGAAAAGTTCCGATAAAAAGGTGACGATGGTCCGGATCGAAAGCACCCCGTTCATGTGGCCCTGCTCGTCCACCAGCGGGATGTGCCGGACGCTGTAATCCTTCATGACGTCGATGGCCATGCCGACCGTGTCCGATTTCGAAAGGGGCCGGATGTTTTTATTCATGTATTTGTCGAGGGTCTCTTTCAGCGAAACGCCTTTTTGCAGGACCTTCATCAGCACCTCGCGCTCCGTGAACATTCCCACGACCTTCAACTGCCGGTCGGCGACCACGAGGTAGCCGGCCTTTTCCTTTTGCATGAGCGCCAGCGCGTTTTCGAGGGTCGTCTCGGGTGGCGCGGTCACGAGCTTGGGGCGCAGGATCTGGTAAATTTTTGTCTCTTTTAGAATTTCTTCGATGGTTTTTACGGGCATTTGGGCAGTATATCACAAATCAAATATTTTGTGAAAAATGACCAAAAGGGCCGCCAATTTGACTATTCTTCCTTTATATGGTAATTTGGTCAGCATGAAAGAACGCTACCTCAGTTCTCTGATAGAAGAATTTTGTTTCAAGGACCACAAGATGGCTTTTGTTTCGGGGCCGCGCCAATGCGGCAAAACGACGTTAGCCAAAACACTTCTTAATCGCAGGTCTGTCGGAGCCTATTTTAATTGGGATGAAAGCGAATTTCGAAGAATTTGGACGAAAAACCCCTCTCAAATCATTCCGGAAACGGATCAAATCCCCATGGTTGTCCTGGATGAGATCCATAAAGCCAAATTGTGGAAACGCACGTTGAAAGGCGTCTATGACACGCTTGCCGCGCCCGCTGATATCGTGGTCACCGGCAGCGCCAGGCTCAACGTTTACAATAAAGGCAGTGACAGTTTGCTGGGGCGGTATTTTCATTTCAGGCTTCACCCTTTCACTTTGAGGGAAATGGTAAAAAATGACCCGGTTCGTCCCAAAGGTTTCATCGAAAGCATTTTCTCTCGTCTGCGGCCGGTTTCAAAAAATGATCAGGAGAATTTGGAAGCGCTTTTTCGTTTCGGAGGGTTTCCGGAACCTCTTTTTTCGCGCAATGAACGAAAGGCCAGGCTGTGGAGAGCCAGCCGCGTGGAAAAAGTGATCCGGGAGGATTTGAGGGACTTGAGCCGCATTCCCGAACTCAGTCAGATCGAAATGCTGGCTTCTCTTTTGCCGGAAAAAGTGGGGTCTCTTTTCAGCATTGTGTCGGTAAAGGAGGATTTGGAGGTCAGTTTTCAGACGGTCAAGCGGTGGATCGATTATTTGAAGGAGCTTTACTATCTTTTTGAGGTCAAGCCGTTTCATCGCTCCATTGTCCGGTCATTGAAGAAAGAAGGTAAAATTTATTTGTGGGATTATGGTGAAATCCAAGATCCGGCGGCGCGGTTTGAGAATTTGACGGCCTGTCATTTGCTGAAGACCTGTCATTACTGGACGGACGGCGGGGAAGGGAATTTCGATCTGTTTTATTTGAGGGACAAAGAAAAACATGAGATCGATTTTTTGATCACAAAAGACGGAAAACCGTGGCTCCCCATCGAAGTGAAACTAAACGACGCGACCCCCTCGCCGCATTGGAAAAAATTCCTCAACCAGATGCCGTGCCGCGAGGCCATCCAAATCGTGAAGACGCCTCGTCATTGGAAAATTCATTCATTTGGTGACCGCCAAATCCTTGTGGCAAGCGCCGGAGAACTGTTGGGATATTTCATCTGACCATGGCTAATTTGATCAAAAAACTGAGCGAATTCGGCGAGGGTTTCAGGCATCACCACGAAAATTACCGGGCGCGCGCGATTTCCGAGATCCAGGAAACCGGAGGGGTCCTGCCGGCGGGGGACTTCCTTTTTCATTTTCCGGAGCATTTCGGTTTTTGCTACGGCGTGGACAAGGCCATTGACATGGTGTTTGAGACCTGCGACCGTTTCCGGGGAAAAACGATTTATTTGACGGATCAGCTCATTCACAATCCCTACATTAACGGAAAATTGAAAGAAAAGGGCGTGCGTTATTTAAGGCGCGGCGCGGACAATCTCCTGGCCTGCGGGGAGTTGGAGCCGGACGATGTGGTGGTCGTCTCGGCGTTTGGGACGGATTTTCGCGACATCGCGCGCCTCCAGAATAAGGGGGTGACGGTCGTCGATTCCACCTGCGGCGCCATCATCAATGTCTGGAAACGCGTCGAGCGCTACGCCCGCGAGGGTTTTCTCACCGTCATGCACGGCAAGCGGAACCACGAGGAAACGCGCGCCACGGTCTCTCAGGCCGTCAAAGAGGGCGGAGACTATCTCATCATCGAAAATAAAGAAGAGGCCCAGGCCCTTGCCCGCCGGATCCGAAATGAAATGAAAGAGGACGATTGCAAAATGGGCATGGCCAATCAAACGACGATGTTAAAAGGCGAGTCGCTGGAGATCCAGGAGCTTTTGCGGGCGGCTTTTGTCGAGCGCTTCGGAGAAGAAGAAACGAAAACACGTTTCCGGAGCTTTGACACGATCTGCGGGGCGACGCAGGACCGTCAGGATGCCCTCAGAAAACTTTTGAATGAAAAACTGGATCTGGTTCTCATCGTCGGCGGGTTCAACAGTTCCAACACCACTCACCTGGCCGAAATTGCCGACGGAAAGCTTCCTTTTTATCACCTTGAAAGCGCAGGAGACCTTGTTTCAAAACATGAAATCCGTGCGCGTGATCCCCGCACGAGCCACATCATGGTTCAGAGCGGTTGGTTGAAAGAGGGGACGAAAAATATTGGAATCACTTCAGGGGCCTCGACGCCGGACGTCACGCTCGCCGAGATTGTCGAGAAAATTTGCGGATGGAAATGAATCCCAAAAACGCCGCCTGCCCGACGAGGTAATAAACCACCCAGCGCATCCCCCCCGTGCCCTGGCCGTAGCTGTGCAGGCCGCGGCCGAGGACGAAGTTCACGCCGTACCAGGTCATGAGAACGACGCTAAATCCCAGAACGGCCGCCAGCGCCAGATAAAAATCACTTATTTTTTTGGCGAATTTCAAATGGACCACGATGAGGTAAGTCAAAAACGTGATGAGCGCCCACGTTTCCTTGGGGTCCCATCCCCAAAAACGTCCCCAGGACTCGTTGGCCCACACCCCGCCCAGCACCGTGCCCGTGCCGATGAGAAGCGGCCCCAGCTGAATCACGCGGTAAACCAGATCCGCCGATTCTTTTTCCGAGACACCCGTCAGTTTTCCGAAGGCCTCGCAAAAAAGATGCCGGTTCCCGAGGGCCATTGCCAGGCCAAACGCGCCGTAGCTCGACACGACCGTCATGACGTGAATCGAAAGCCAGTAATTGCTCCGCAGGACCGGCACGAGGACGTCGAGGCCCGGGTCCAGCGGCAGGAGATTCGCGTAAACCATGACGAGACCGCTGGCCGCGGATCCGGCGACCAGCGCGAGCAGATTTTTCCGAAGGGCGGAAAACGCCGCGGCAAAAACGATGAGCACCCAGTTCATGAAGATCATCGATTCGTACATGTTCGAAACCGGCGGCCGCGCGAGAATGGCCACGCGCGCCGCGATCCCCGCGGTGTGAAATAAAAACGCGCCACCCAGCGCCACCCACCCGATTTTTTTAAGGATGGGATTCTTTTTGAAAAGCGTCAGAAGGAAAAATGCCAGGAAATAAAAAAACGCGGCGCGCTCGAAGGGTTTGGCCCGGTTGGCTAAAAGCTCGATCCCCGCGCGCGTGAGGGACTCGCCGGGAGCGGGCGTGAACGCCTCCCCCCGCCCGAGTTTTTCGACCGCGTCGATTTGGGCGTAAAGGAGTTCCGCTTTTTGCTCGAGCTTCGAGGGCCTCAGGTCGCTGTCGCGTTTGGCCTTCGCGCTCCGGACGAGAGAACCGATTTTTTCGAGGCGCGCGTCGGTTTCGGAGAGCGAAAAGTAGCGCCGCTCCCCGGAAAGCCCAAGTGATTTTTTAAGTTCCGCGCTCTCGATGCGGATCCACTCGAAGCCGTTTATTTTCGACGGGTGATCCGACAGATCACGGATGACCGCCGCCGCGGATCGGCCCTGCCAACCCTCGGACCCCGCGACCAGACGCAGGGTTTCCCGCGCGTAGGAATCGAAGGGTTTCACGCGGCCGTTGTGGCGCACTGGCGCCGGGTCCCCGCAGCCGGCGAGGAGGAGAGAAATTAAAAAAAGAAAGATGGCCCGGTGATTTTTAATTTTGACGCCCATTTTCAAAAAGAGGATAGAAATAAAAAAGCATGACTACACCCAGCAGAATGATTATAGCACCCGTGTAGATGAACCGGATCCCCGGATTTTTGGCGATCGTGAACACCGACGCCTCGCCGGCCGAGGGGTCCTGGATATAGGAAGACTGAAAAACGCGCCAGCCTTTGTAGTCGAGAGGTTTATTCATTTTGATCGTGCGTTCGAGGGTGAGTTTTTCCTTTGGATCGAAAAGTGTGACGTCGCTTTCAAACGCGGCGGGCCTCGACGTGCCGGGGTAGTCGATTTTTCTGAAATCCTTAAGCGCCAGGGAAAAAGGCAGTTGGCGGCTCACGGGAACGGCTCCCTCGCCGCGATCCGTTTTTTCGATGGTTTTCACGATCCGCGCGCGGTTAAAAATTTTCCTCACGGTGAGCGTCATGTCCATCCAGCCGGTTTGAATTTTCTGGCCCTCGGCGACCTCCCCGCGTGTGGCGCCCGCCCGCGCGCGGGATTCGTAGGACCAGTGATCGCCATTTGTCTCAAACGTAAACCCCGGCCCTTTTTTTTCGCGGAATTCTTCCGGAAGGGGCACTTCGAGAAAAACCTGAAGGTCAAACACGTTGTTCGCGGGGCCCCCGCGCAGGGACGGGAAATGGGGGAAGAGGAAAAATTTCGTGTGGCGTTCGGAGCGGCCACGGTCGTCGGTGATTTCAAATTCGGCGGCGGGATTGAAGCGGACGGTTTTGGGAGAATTGACGAGGCGGTTATTTTCCACCTTCGCGTTGGGGTAATATTGGAGATTGCGGACGGTTAAATTTATGTCGCGTAGGGGCAATTCATGAATTGCCCCTACGGTGGCGTCTTGCAGGGAAACCGCCTGCGTGCGGCCCGCGTGGGAAATGTTCAGTAGGGGCGAGGCGCCCCCTCGCCCGTCCGTATTATTTCCGGCGGCCGATTTTAATTCAAACCGCCCCGGCCCCATCTCTTTTACGGCCGAATCCGGGTCGTCGGGGTCGCGCTCGATGAGCGTGAGAGGTTGATTCATACCCGCCATTTCGCTTGAGAGCACGGCCTCGATCGCGTGATTGGCCGCGTCGCCGGGGGCGCCCTCGACGAGCGATTTTTTCTCGAATTTTTCGAGGAGGATCCGGTTTTTTTCCTCATTTTCGAAAATCGTCATCTGGCCCTCGACGCCGCCCGCGCGGGAGAAAAGGGCACCCGCTAGAAGCGTCAAAATTCCGATGTGGGTGATCACGAAGCCGATGTGTTTTTTCCTGAAGGGCAATCGCGAAAGCGTGGCGCAGAGGATGTTGAACCAGACCAGCGCCAGAAAAACGTTAAACCACGCGTTCCCGTAAAAGAGTTTTTGGGCAAGGGGCGTGCCATAGGCGGATTCCATGACGGTCGAAACGGCCAGGAGGACGGCCAGAGCCGCAATGAGAAAAAGGGCCACACGCAGAGAGCCGATTAATTTAATAAAAAACATAAGGCCACATTATGAAGCATTTTCGCCTCTTTCGCAAGGCAAACAGGCGATGGGATAAACGGGGACTGGATGAGCGGGGACTGTCCCTTTTTGGCCAAAAAGGGACAGTCCCCGTGGAGGAGGGGGTCGTAGGGGTCAGAGGCCTCCGACCCCGCCTTCACTTATTAAAAACATTTATCAATTAATATCTAATTTGGGTTATATATTATGTAAGTTATTTATAATAAATAACTTATGATATTTATATTATTGGGCCTTTCTATTGAATTTACGTAATTTGTCATGTATATTCTTACTAGTAACCGCTAATAAGTACTCGTGGAGGGGTTAAGATGTATAAAAAAGCTATCCTGGTTTTAACCCTATTTTTAACTTTGGTAAATTTTTCTGGCTTGCAAAAATCTATTTTTGCGGACGGCCTCAGCGAGTCTGACCCCGGATAAGGACGTAGAAATCATTGATTTTATTTTTGAGCCTCGGCCTAACTATAAGATTTCCCTCTTTGCGTGTTATAGGCCTCCACATCCCACTAATGAAAGTAGGTTTTTTACGGTTTTGGAAAAAAAATTGAC
>JACPWF010000033.1 GCA_016197155.1 Candidatus Omnitrophota bacterium
TCAGGGAAGGCCTGCCCTCCGAAGCCCCCCGAAGCTTCAGCGAAGGAGGGGCGAAGGAGGGAAGCGGCGTGCCCGATATCGGAAAAAAGAAAAATAAAGGCCGATAAAAAGGCGACAATTTTCGTCGTTTTTTGATGGGATTTTCGGGTCATTTTCATTGGGAAAAAGAGTCACCAAAGTATACCTGACGCCCTCTCATTTTCCAAATAAAACGGATGAAAAAATTGATTAAAATTTAATTAAATTGATTAAATATAATCATTTAATGTCATTTGACACCGGAAAAAGTTTTTTGTATACTCGCCTCTATAAAACCCATCCTTCCTGATTGCTTCCAAAAGGGTTAGAATATCCGTGGGAGATTTTGAGATGTCACTGCTCCACGACTACGCTTATGTTTTAGGATTTCTCATCATCGGCATCGGGTTTGTCGTCGTCAATACCCTCCTCCCCTTTCTCATCAGCCCCCGAAGCCGCGGCCCCCTGGCGAGCGAACCCTACGAGAGCGGCGAGGTCCCGATCGGCGGCGCGTGGGTGCGGTTTGACATCAATTATTACCTCTTCGCGCTCATCTTCATCGCGTTCGACGTCGAGGCGGCGTTTCTGTTTCCGGTGCTCGTCGTCTACCGGGAAGTGATGAGCCCGGCGGCCCTGGCGGAAATCACTTTGTTTCTCGGAATTTTGTCGTTCGCGATTTTGTACGCGTGGAAAAAAGGACTTTTTGAATGGAAATAAATAAAGACCCCGCTTTTCTCGACACCCAAATGCCCCCGCCGGGCCTCGTGAATCTCTTCCGCGTCGAGGACGCGCTCAACCTCGCGCGCGCCAATTCCCTTTGGCCGCTCACATTCGGCCTGGCCTGTTGTGCGATCGAGCTCATGGCCGGAGGGGCCTCGCGATTTGACATGGACCGTTTCGGCTTCGGCGTGTTTCGTCCGTCTCCGCGTCAGGCCGATCTCATGATCGTGGCGGGGACGATTTCCCGTAAAATGGTGCCGTGCATTAAAACCCTTTACGATCAAATGCCCGCTCCCAAGTATGTGATCGCCCTCGGCGGATGCGCCACGGCCGGCGGGCCGTTTAAATATCCGGGTCAATACGGAATTCTCGAAGGCATCGACAAAATCATTCCCGTGAATGTTTACGTCCCCGGCTGTCCGCCGCGGCCCGAGGCGCTCATTGCCGGCATCATCGAGCTCCAAAAACAAATTAAGGAAGGCCGCACGCAGGGCACGATGTCTCCCGCGGCGGTCGCCGATTCCCAGGACGCGCGGCCGGCGGAATACCGGGACGCGATTTCCCGCGCGGATTTTAGAAAGCCGGCATGACAGAGACGCTCGTCGCGCAGGATGAGATCCAGTCGGTCGCGCGCCAATGCCTCGCCCAAGGTTATTTTCTCGAATCCTTCACGGCCGTCGATTTCGCCGAATGCATCGAGCTTGTTTATCATTTCAATCACTGGGGCCCCTGCCAAAGATCCTGCGTCAAAGTCCTCGTCCCCAAAAACGGCGGCTCGCCCGGCGCCTGGAGTACACCCAGCATTTCCTCCATTTACAAATCCGCGAATTGGTTTGAACGCGAGATCCACGAATTTTTCGGCGTCACGTTCGCGGGACATCCGAATCTGAAACGGCTCCTTCTCCCCGAGAGCTCCGAAATATTTCCCCTTCTCAAAAGTTTCAAAGGCGAGCCCAAGGGCGCGGACGTCACGCAGTCGCTCAAACTCATGCAGGAGGACACGCGCGAATTCAAAACCCAGGAGGCCGTGAGCCTCACGCAGAAAAATAAGGACTATTATCTCAATCTCGGCCCTCAGCACCCGAGCACGCACGGGGTTTTGCGCGTTCTCCTGCATCTGGCGGGCGAACGGGTGCTTGCCGGCGAACCCATCATCGGCTACTCGCACCGCCATCACGAAAAGATGATGGAGATCCAGACCTACCTCGGGTGCTGGCCAAACATGGGCCGTCTCGACTACGTGGGCGCGATGAGCTACAACATGGGCTACGCGCTCCTGGCGGAAAAAGCGATGGGGCTCGTCCCCACGCCGCGCGCCGAGCACATCCGCGTGCTCATGACGGAGCTGAACCGCGTCTCGAGCCATCTTTTGTGGATGGGCACATTTCTTTTGGACCTGGGCGCCTTCACGCCGTTTTTTTACTGCTTCGACGACCGCGAGAAAATTTTGGACATTCTGGAAATGGCCACCGGCGAGCGGCTCACCTACGATTATTTCCGTTTCGGCGGCGTCGATCGCGATATCCCGGCCGAATTTGCGCCGGCGATCAAGGATTTTATTCCGGAATTCAAAAAACGCCTGCGGGATTATGACAAGCTGATCCGCCAAAATATTATTTTTGAAAAAAGGACCAAAGGCCTCGGGATCCTCACAAAGGAAAACGCGCTGGCCTACGGGGTCACGGGCCCGTCGCTTCGCGCGGCGGGCGTCGCGCAGGATTTGCGGCGGGACGAGCCCTATTCGCTTTATCCGACGCTTGATTTCCAGGTCCCCACCTCGACGGACAGCGACGCGTACTCGCGCTACTGGGTGCGTTTCCGCGAGATGGAGGAAAGTCTGAAAATTATTTCCCAACTCGTCGACAAAATTCCCGCCGGCGAGACCAAACTCGCGCGGATCCCGAAAAATTTTCCCAAGGGCGAATATTATTCGGCCTGCGAGTCCGCGCGCGGGACGTTCGGGATGTACCTCGTGAGCGACGGGACGCTGAACCCGTACCGTTTTCATTTGCGCACGCCCTCTTTTTCCAACCTGAACGCGATCGTCGACATGCTGCCCGGGTGCGTGGTGTCGGACGTGGTCGCGATTTTGGGGAGCATCGACATTGTGTTGCCGGAGATTGACCGATGAAAAGACGGATGACGGATAATGGATGGTGGATGGTGGAAAATGATCTTTAAAGAGTTGATTAAAATAATTATTTACGGGACGCTGGTCGTCCTTTTCATTTCCGTGAACGCGCTTTTCCTCGTGTGGGCCGAGCGGCGCGTGTCGGCGCGCATCCAGCTCCGGCGCGGGCCGATTCATGTGGGCTGGCAGGGCCTTCTGCAAACCGTCGCGGATGCGGTGAAATTGATCAGTAAGGAACTCGTCCTTCCCAAAGAGGCCGACCGCTTCCTTTATATCCTCGCGCCGATGCTGGTGTTCGCGCCGCTCTTGTCCGCGTTTCTTGTTCTGCCGCTGGCGCAAAACGTCGTGATCCGGGACCTGAACATCGGCTTCCTCTTTATTTTTTCGCTCACGAACATCACGTTCATCGGGATCTTCATCGCGGGCTGGTCGTCGAACAACAAATACGCGCTCCTGGGATCCATGCGGGCGGTGGCCCAAAATATTTCCTACGAAATCCCGCTTCTTTTGTCCACGATGGGTGTCGTCCTTCTCACCGGAACCTTGAAAATGTCCGAGCTCGTCCCCGCGCAGGCGAAGGGCTGGTTTTTATTCACCCAGCCGGTCGCGTTCCTGATCTTTCTATGTTCCAGTCTCGCCGAGGCCAACCGCGCGCCGTTCGACATTCCCGAGGCCGAGTCGGAGCTCGTGGCGGGATTTCACACGGAATATTCGGGGATGCGCTTCGCGCTTTTTTTCCTCGGCGAATACACGGCGATCTTCATTTCGTCGGCGATAGCGGCGGCCCTTTTTCTCGGCGGCTGGCAGGGGCCGCTCCTTCCCGGCTTGGTCTGGTTTCTGATCAAAACCTACGGGATTATTTTTATCGTCATGTGGATCCGCTGGACGTTTCCGCGCCTGCGCTCGGACCAGCTCATGGCGCTGGCGTGGAAGGTTCTCATTCCGCTGGCGATGGTGAATGTATTTGTCACGGCGCTTGTGTTAGAATTGCAAAAAATATTGGCCTAAATGAATTATTTAAAAGAAATCTTCAGGGGATTTTGGAGCCTCCTCGTCGGAATGGAGGTCACGATCCGGTACTTTTTCAAGAAACCGGTGACCGTGATCTATCCGCGGGAACGGCTCCCGATCAAGCGCTTCAAGGGGCCGATCGCGTTCGTCGTCGATGAAAAATCGAAGGATCATCTCTGCATCGCCTGCAATGCCTGCATCAAAATTTGTCCATCTCGCTGCATGTCCCTCGAAATCGGAAAAAGCGCCGCGGACGGCAAACGTGTTTTGACGGATTTCAAAGTCAATTACATGCTTTGCAGTCTCTGCAGTCTCTGCATCGACGTCTGCCCCACCGACGCGCTGAAACACGCGGAGGGCGATTACGACATGGTCAGCCTCACGCAAAAAGAGTTGGTGATGGATCTCCTCGAACCTTTTGAAAAACGCGGCACGCCGCTCACGAAAATTCCCCTGGCCCCTCAAACACCGGCGGCGGCCAAATGATCGCCGACATCTTTTTTATGGGCGTGGCGCTCCTCACCCTTCTGGGGGCGCTTCTGGCTGTTTCATTGAAAAACGTTTTTTACAACGCGCTGTCCCTCATCCTCTCGCTTTTCGGCGTCGCCTGCCTTTTTATTTTTTTGAACAGCGAATTCCTGGCGATCATCGAGATCATCCTCTACATCGGCGCCATCGCGATCGCGATCATCTTCGCGATCATGCTCTCGTCGCCGATGATTCAGAAAAAAGAGGAAAAACCGGATGTGAAAAAAATCGCGCGTTCCTTTATTCTGGCCGCGCTTTTTTTCTGGGGCCTCCTCCAAACCCTGCGGCGGACCGTGTGGCCCGCGGCGAACCCCGAGGGTGATTATTCCCTCGGCGCGATCGGGAAATCGCTTCTGTCGAATCAAATCCTCCCCTTCGAGACCGTGTCGCTGGTCCTGCTCGTCGCCATCATCGGCGCCTTGATGCTCGCGGAAAAAAAAGGAACGGCCCGATGAGCCAGTCCCTTCAAAGTTATCTCGTGATTTCCTCGGCGCTTTTTGCGATCGGCGTGTTTGGCCTCCTCGGCCGGCGGAATCTCGTCGCGGTCCTTATTTCGCTCGAACTGATTTTAAATTCGGCAAGCCTCAATTTTCTCGCGTTCAATAAATTTTCGCTTCCCGATAAATCCTTGGGACAGGTGTTTGTGATTTTTATCATCGCGCTCGCCGCCGCCGAGGTGTGCGTGGCCCTGAGCCTCATTTTACTGCTCTATAGAAAGAAAGATTCGATCAATGTCGAAGACGCGAAGGAGCTGAGGGGCTAAATGGACCTCGCCCTGCTCTGGACGATTCAGCTTTCGGGACTCGCGGCGTTCTTACTCATCCAGCTCCTGCCGCGCTCCGCCAAAAAGATCGCGCCGGCCATCGGCATCGCGCTCTCATTCCTCGCGGCGGCGGCGAGCGCGAAACTGCTTTTGGATCACGCGAACGGCTTTGGCCTTCCCGTTCAATTCTCCCATCCGTGGCTGGCCGTGTCGGACCGAGCCGTTTGGCCGAATATCCCGGTCGAGCGCTACGCCCTCTTTGTGGGATTTCTCCTCGACCCGCTCAATCTCACGATGATCACGCTCGTCACGTCGATCAGTTTTTTCGTTCAGCTTTTTTCCTTTTATTACATGAATGAGGACCGCTCGCGCGCGCGGTATTTCGGTTTCCTCAGTTTTTTTTCGTTTTCAATGACGGGCCTCGTGCTCTCGAATAACCTGCTCCAGACATTCCTTTTTTGGGAACTCGTGGGGCTCACCTCCTACCTTCTCATCGGGTTCTGGTACGAAAAAGAATCGGCGGCGACGGCGGCGCGGAAGGCGTTTGTCGTGAACCGCCTCGCGGATCTGGGATTTTATCTCGGAATCATTCTCGTCCTCATTTTATTCGGCTCGCTCAATTTCACGGACCTGAAAAGCCAGGCGCTCGCGCAGGTCCTGCCGCCGGCCACGCTCACGCTCGTGGGGGTCCTGGTTTTTTTGGGGGTGATGGGCAAATCCGCCCAGTTTCCCTTTCACGTGTGGCTGCCGGACGCGATGGAAGGCCCCACACCCGTGAGCGCTCTCATTCACTCGGCGACGATGGTCGCGGCCGGCGTTTTTCTTTTGCATCGCGCCTTTGATCTTTTCAGCGCGTCGGCGACCACACTCCTTGTCATCCTGAGCGTGGGATGCCTGACGGCCCTCACGGGCGCGGCGCTCGCGACCATTCAAAGAGACATGAAGCGCATCCTCGCCTATTCCACCGTGAGCCAGCTCGGGCTCATGACGATGGCGGTGGGCGCCGGGTCTTCGACCGCCGGCTTTTTTCATTTGTCCACGCACGCCTATTTCAAATCCCTTTTGTTTTTGACCTCGGGTGTTTTCATCCACCGCTTTCACACCAATGACATCTGGGAGATCGGCCAAAAAGGCGGCAAAAACGACCGGCTCGCAATCGGATTTCTCGCGTTCGGCCTTCTGTCGCTCTCCGGCCTGCCGCCGCTGGCGGGTTTTTTCAGCAAAGACCTGATCCTCGAGGCGATCAAAGAAAAAAATTTATTTTTTTATTCCGGGGCGCTCTTCGTCAGTTTTCTCACGGCGTATTATTCTTTCCGGATGTTTCTCGTGATCGCGCGCGGGCGGATTCGCCGCGAGGAACGCCCCCACGCCGAATCCCGGGCCTTAAAAATTTCCCGCAATGTGCCGCTTCTTTGTCTGGCAACGCTGTCCCTGGTCGCGGCATTTTTGGGAATGCCCTCTTTTCATTTCAATTTTGAAATGCTTCTCACGACGGCCGCGATCCTTGTCTCGGGCGGGGGCCTGGCGATTCTTCGATTCAGGGACCCCGAGGCCGCGGAGCAGAAACTGCTCGCCGGAAAAACTTTCATGCAAAAAATTCTCGAGCGGAAATTTTTCATCGACGACGCCTATGAATTTCTCGTCAAAAAGGTGGGACTTGCCATCGCGCATGCCCTCAATCGCTTCGACCGCACGGTCATCAACGGCCTCATGGTCAACGAGACGTCCTTCAGCGTGATGCGCCTGGGGCGGCTGGCGGCCCTTCTCCAGAACGGCGCGCTTCAGGATTATCTGGCCTGGGCGATGACCGGCGGCGTTTTGATTTTATTCGCGTTTCTTCATTTTTACCGGGGGACGCCGTGAGTCCTTTTCCGATTTTGTCCGCGATCCTTCTCTGCCCCGTGGCCGGGCTCATCCTGGTTTTGCTGACCCCGCGCAAATTCGAGACCGCGATCAAATTCCTGTCGCTTTTAGCGGCATCCGGCACGCTCGTTCTTTCCATTATCCTCTGCAAAATTTTTAACACCGCCGATCCCGGCTTCCAATTTGTCGAACACCTCGAGTGGATCAAAAGCTACGGCATCCATTATTCCAACGCCGTCGACGGCCTCAATGTTTCCCTGATCCTCCTCACCGCGATCGTCATTTTCTGCGGGATCCTCGTTTCGTGGAGAGTCACTTATCGCGTGAAGGATTTCTTCGCCAACATGCTGTTTCTCGTGTCGGGCGTTTTCGGCGTTTTTATGACGACCAATCTTTTTTTCTTCTTTTTATTTTACGAGATCGCGGTGATCCCGATGTATCTCCTCATCGTGATCTGGGGTTCGACGAATAAACAGTACGCCGCGATGAAACTGACCCTGTACCTCCTTTTGGGAAGCGCCCTCATGTTCGCGGGGTTCCTTTATATGTACTCCCTGCCGGAGGCGCGGACGTTTGACCTTTTGACGCTCAAACAAAACGTCCATTTTTCCCCGCCGATCCAGAATATTTTGTTCCTCGGGCTTTTCCTCGGTTTCGGAGTGCTCGCGGCCTGTTTTCCTTTTCACGTGTGGTCGCCGGACGGCCACGTCGCCGCGCCCACCGCGGCGAGCATGCTCCACGCGGGGGTCCTCATGAAGCTCGGCGCGTACGGCATCTTGCGAGTGGCCGTCACCCTCTTGCCGGAGGGGGCGCGGCACTGGGCGGGCCTTATCGCGGTCCTTTCGCTGTGCAACATCGTCTACGGCGCCTTGGTCGCCACCCAGCAAAAAGATCTGAAATACATCATCGGTTATTCGAGCGTGAGCCACATGGGCATCGTGCTCCTGGGCATCGCGACGATGACGACGGTGGGTTTTAACGGTGCGCTTTTTCAAATGTTCGCGCACGGCATCATGACCGCTCTTTTTTTCGCCTGCGTCGGTTTTATTTACGACGGCTGTCACACGCGCATGGCCGATGAGCTGGGCGGGCTCTCAAAACAGGCGCCCATGATCTCGACCTTTTTCATCCTCGCGGGGTTGTGCGGCCTCGGCCTGCCGGGCATGGGCAGTTTCGTCGCGGAACTCCTCGTCACGATCGCGGCGGTCGGGACCTATCCCATGATCGGGATCACCTCGATCACCGCGCTTTTGATCACGGCCTTTTACGTGTTGACGGCCGTTCAAAAAGCCTTTTACGGGCCGGTCAACCCGCATCACGCGGATTTTAAGGACCTCGACTGGTTGCAATTTGTCCCGCGCGCGGTTCTCGTGGGGTGTCTTATTTTTTTCGGAATATTCCCGTCGGTGTTTTTGAATTGGGTGTCCCTTTCAACCAAAATTTTGTTGGGGGGTTAGGTGAATTTATTTTTGTTTCTTCCCGAAACCGTTCTCCTGGCCGCCATCGTGATCCTGCTTTGCCTGACGCTGGCCAAAAAAGATTACGGAACCCCCGTCCTCGGATTCTTTTTGCCGGCCCTGGGGGCTATTCTCGTTTTGGCCTCTTTTTCGTCCCTTCCCCATTCGGGAAATCTTTTTTCGAACGCCTACCGCGTCGATCCCCTCGCGCAGGGATTCAAATGCCTGATCGCGCTCTCGTTTTTTTTCACGGCGATCCTCAACCAAAACCGCCTCTCGATCCCGTTTGACCGCGAAATCGAATACGGCATTTTCCTTTTGAGCGCCACCCTCGGAATGATGATGATGACCGGCGCCGTCGACCTCCTCGCCCTTTACGTTTCGATGGAGCTTTCGTCCTATTCCCTGTATCTTCTGGCCTCGCTGAGGCAGGACCGCCGGAGCCCCGAGGCGGGCGTGAAATATTTGATCTTCGGCGCGGCGGCAAGCGGCGTCTTCCTCTGGGGAGCGAGCCTGGTCACGGGCCTTTCCGGCACGACGTCGCTTTTGGAAATTTCAGGCAAGGTCCCGGTCCTTATTTGGCAACCGGCCTTCTCGCTCGGGCTCGTCTTCGCCTCCTTCGCGTTTCTTTTCAAGCTCTCGGGTTTTCCGCTTCATTTTTGGGCGCCGGACGTTTACGAAAGCGCGCCGACGCCCGTGACCAATTTTATCGCCACGGCCTCCAAGGCCACGGCGGTCGCCATTTTGATCCGGTTTTTCATGTTGACCGGCATACCGGGCGTCTTTATCGCGGCGCTCGGCGCGCTGGCATTCGTGTCGATGACGCTCGGAAACACGGTGGCGCTCGTGCAACAGGACGTGAAGCGCCTTTTGGCGTACTCGAGCATCGCGCAGGCGGGCTACATCCTGACGGGTTTATTGGCTGGAAGTTTCGCCGGTTATTCCTCGAGTTTTTTCTACGCGTTCGCTTATGTGCTGATGAATACCGGGGCGTTTCTCGTCACGAGCGTCGTCGCGAAAACCGCCAACCACGACAATCCCCGGCTTTCGGATTTTGACGGCCTGGCCGAGCGCTCGCCTTTTTTGGCGCTCCTTCTTCTTTTAAGCCTCCTTTCCCTGGCGGGGATTCCGCCGCTGGTGGGTTTCACGGGCAAATGGATTTTATTTTCCGCGGCGATGGATAAAGGCCACTGGTTTCTGGTGTTGTGGGGCGTTTTGAACAGCGTTGTGTCGCTTTTTTATTACCTGACACTCGTCAAACACGCGTATTTGGAAAAACCCGTCGTCTCCGCGCCCATCGCGGTGTCCGGCGGCACCCGGTGGCTCGGTCTTTTTCTCATCATCGGCCTCATTGCGCTCGGACTTTTCCCGAACGCCTTCATCACGTTTGCCCAACAGGCCATTTTAAAAGGCGCCGCCCTCTGATGCTCGCCGAACTCGTCTGGGTGATCCCGTTCGCGGCGCTTCTAATCAGTATCGCCGCGCTCCCGCTTCTCCAAAAACACTTTTGGGAAAAAAATTACCCGCTGGTCTGCCTGTCGCTGGCGCTCTTGGTCGCGGCGCGCTACGTTTTTTTTCTGAGAAATGCCTTGCCGCTGGTCCACACGGCCGGGGAGTATCTGAGTTTCATCGCGCTCATCGGCTCGCTCTACGTCGTGGCGGGCGGCATCCACATCAACGTGAAAGGCGAGGCGACACCCGTCGCCAACTGCGTGTTTCTTCTCATCGGGGCGATCCTTTCCAATTTTCTCGGCACGACGGGCGCCTCGATGGTCATGATCCGCCCGTGGCTTCGAATGAACCGGTACCGCCTCACGGCGTATCACGTCGTCTTTTTTATTTTTCTCGTGAGCAACATCGGCGGGGGGCTCACCCCGATCGGCGACCCGCCGCTTTTTTTGGGATATTTACAGGGCGTGCCATTTTTCTGGGTGCTCGAAAACGCCTGGCCGGTCTGGTCTCTGACGGTGGGGCTGGTCCTGGCCGTTTTTTATTTCTTCGACAGTCAAAATTTTAAAAGGGCGCCGGGTGCGGTCCGTCAAAAAGAAACGGGGCGCGCCGAGGAGTGGCGCTTTCTCGGCGGACACAACGTGTTCTTTCTTTTCATGATCATCGGCTCGGTGTTTTTGAACCGGCCGGTTTTTTTGAGGGAATCCATCATGATCGCGGCGGCCGTCTTGTCCTACCGGACAACCCGCCGCGAGGTCCATGAGAGCAATGACTTTAGTTTCGGCCCGATCCGCGAAGTCGCGATCCTGTTCGCGGGTATTTTCACGACGATGATCCCGGCGCTGGAGTGGCTCGAGCGCCACGCGCAGGCGATCGGGATCCACAGCCCCGCGCAATTTTACTGGGGAAGCGGCGTCCTCTCGAGCGTCCTCGACAACGCGCCGACGTATCTCAATTTCCTGAGCGCGGCCGGCGGGCTCTTCGCGGCCGGCGCCCCCTCGCCGGTCCAAACGCTCCTGGCGGACCACTCAAACACCATCCTCGCGATCAGCGTGGGATCGGTTTTCTTTGGCGCGATGACGTACATCGGCAACGGCCCGAATCTTCTCGTCAAATCCATCGCCGACCGGTCACACGGGAAAACACCGGGCTTTTTCC
The DNA here is from genome assembly GCA_016197155.1 of Candidatus Omnitrophota bacterium. Classification (GTDB taxonomy): domain Bacteria; phylum Omnitrophota; class Gorgyraeia; order 2-02-FULL-51-18; family 2-02-FULL-51-18; genus JACPWF01. Next base: position 11,099 of record JACPWF010000033.1, read on the forward strand.
ATTACATCCTGGGCTACAGCCTGCCGGTTTTACTGCCGATCTTCGCTTTGGTGGGATTTTTATTTTTTCGGTAGGTGAACTGTCGTGACCGCGCCGGCCTTCATCGAAGGGATGAGTAGTTCCTTGCGCCGGCGGTCGCAGGAAATGTCCGCGGGGGTCGTGAGCCCGCTTAAAAATGTGCTGAGCGTGCCGCGTCCCATGCGGCTGATTTTGTAAATCTCCCCTTTTTCAAAGCTCGACACGTAAAGATTACCCTCTTCGTCGTAGTCCACCCCGTCCAGGCGCGTCAATCCGCGTTTCAGGCAATGGATGCCGCCCGCCGAATCGATCTCGAGGATCTGCCCGCTCTCCCAGGTGACGACCATGAGATTCCGCGATTTGGGATTCACGACCACGCCGTTGGGGTGGCCCAAGAGAGGCGAATCCTTAAAAATTTTCACTTCGTAATTTTTCCGGGGACTGATCCTGAAAATCCGGTTCGTGTCCATGTCGCTCACGTAGAGGTTTCCGTCGGCGTCGGGAGTGATGTCGTTCAAAAACTTCGCGTTTTGTTTCGACAGGTCCACGATCGCGACCTCTTTGCGCGTCTCCTTGTCGAAAACCTTCACGGTGTCAATGTCCGTGACGAAAATTTCCTTTCCGATGAGGGCGAGCCCTTTGGGCGCGTTCAAAACCGCCTCGTCCGGCTTGCCGCCGATGAATTTTTGAATCACGATGCCGCCGCTTGCGCCAATTTTGGAAATATAGCCGTTCCCGTCTTTCTCGGTGGGCGAGCCGTTCATGTTGGAGACGTAATAAGCGCCGTCCTGGGGATCGGCGATGAAACTTTCGGGCAGGTCAAATTTGGAAAGGGTGAACGCCCAAGCGGACGTTGAAATTCCAATCCAAAAAAATAAGAAGACGATTAACTTTCTCATCCTGAAGGGTTCCCTATTGGACGTCATCGTTGATTATAACACACGAATTATTGCGAGGAGACCGAGAAAAGAAAGCCTTTCAGGTAATACGTCTCGGGGATGAAGGGATTGATGGGGTGATCGGCGGACTGTTTCATAAATTTAAGAACCCGGAGGTCTTTCCGGACGTCATGGGCCGCCGAGAGCGAGCATTGCATGAGAAGATTCTCGTCGACGTGGTGAGAGCAGGCGAAAACGGCGAGGCACCCTTTTTCGTTCAGGAGTTTCATCGCGCGCAAGAGGATTTCCTTATAACCGGCGGCCGCGCCCTCGAGCGCCGATTTCTTTTTCACGAAGGACGGCGGGTCGAGAATCACCAGGTCAAACCGCCGGCCCTCTTTCTGGAGGGCTTTCAATTCATCAAACACATTCGCCGTTCTAAAATCCATTTTTTCCGGCGGAATCCCGTTCAGATCGCGGTTGGCCTTGGCCTCTTTGATCGCCGATTCCTGAATGTCGATCCCCAACACGCGGCAACCGCCGAGCGCCAGGTGCAGGCCGAATCCGCCCTGATAGCAAAACGCGTCGAGCGCGTCTCCTTTTATTCCGAGATTCGCCAATAAGAAACGGTTCTCGCGCTGGTCGAGATAAAGCCCGGTCTTATGCCCTTCGCCAAAATTAATTTTATAGCGGACGCCGCCCTCGCGGACGGTCGCTTCGTCGCCGCAGTCTTTTTGAATCCATCCGGTCCGCGGCTCGAGCCCTTCCCATTTCCTCGAGACCGAATCGCTCTTTTCATAAATCCCGCGGTTCGGGATCGCTTCCCCAAGCGCTTCCAGCACGGCGCCCTTTAGCTTTTCCATTCCCATCGTCAAAAATTGAACGACCAAAACCTCGTCGTAACGGTCCACGATGAGCCCCGGGAGCCCGTCGGCTTCGCCGGCCACGACGCGGCAGGCATTCGTGTCCGTGACCCATCGCGCGCGGTGTTCCATCGCCGCCCCGATCCGTTCCTTAAAAAAGGATTTGTCCCAGGGCGCGGGCGTGCGCGAGAGGATCCGCACCACGATCTCGGATTTTGGATTGAAAGTGCCGGCGCCGATAAAACGCTTGTGCGGGCCGTAAACGCTCAAGCGGTCGCCCGGAGACGGACTGCCCGAAATCTCGCCGATCTGACTGCGGTAAATCCACGGGTGCCAAAGGGCGTTTTGCGCGCCCGGCCCTTTTTTCAGAATAACCTTTTTTTCTTTTTCCACTACCTATTTTTCTTCGATTTTATTGACGAGGAAGCTGTCCAGAAGGTCCTTTTTACTGCGCCACCGGCCGCCGATTTTAAACCCGGGGAGGACCCCTTTCTTCAGCCAGCGGTAAACGGTCATCTCGTGGACGCCCAGGTATTTGGCAATCTCCTTGGTCGTCATGATCTGAGTGCGCTGAGGTCTGGCTTCATCCTTCTTAGGTTCCGCTCCATTGTTCTGCATGAGCCCTTCTCCTCTAAGAGAGACTTACTATCTGTAGCAATTATAATATAATAATTACTATTTGTCAACTTATTTAAGTAATATTAATCAATTTTATTTTAACCTTTCAAATCTAACTTTTGATTAATTTACGGCCTACCTAGAGGGGACTGTCCCTTTTTAGGCATTTGGGGACAGTCCCCTAAATTGGGGAGTCGGTAATGTCTGTCCATAGGGGGTCGTAGGGGTCAGAGGCCTCCGACCCCTCTGACCCTAGAGGGGAGGATTTGGCGCCACCGCGCCTTCTTTCATTTCAAATTTCCATTTCCAGATCGCATAAACGGCCGGATAAACCAAAAGCTCGAGAATAAAGGAGGTGAAAAGCCCCCCAACCATCGGGGCGGCGATGCGTTTCATCATGTCGGCGCCGGTGCCCTGCGACCACATGATCGGTAAAAGCCCAATGAACGCGGCCATGACCGTCATCATTTTGGGGCGCACTCTCTTGACGGCGCCCTGGATAATGGCCTCTTTGAGATCTTCGTAGGTTTTCATTTTGCCTTGCCGCACCCTGTCGTTGTAAGCCAAATCCAAAAATAACAGCATGAAAACACCCGTTTCCGCGTCGAGCCCCATAAGTGCGATCATCCCGACCCAAACCGCGACGGACACGTTGTACCCGAGCAAAAACAACAGCCACACCGCGCCCACGAGCGAAAACGGCACGGCCATCAAAATGATTCCGGTCTTGACCGCCGATTTTGTGTTCATGTAGAGCAGAAAGAAAATAATGAAAAAGGTGAGCGGGATGACGACTTTGAGTCTTTCCTTCACCCGCTGCATGTTTTCATACTGGCCGCTCCAAACCAGATAATACCCTTTGGGAACCACGAGCCTTTGCGCGATCGCTTTTTTGGCGTCACGCACGTAGCCGCCGATGTCGCGTCCGGTGATGTCAATGTAAACGTAGCCGGCCAGCATCGCGTTTTCGTCCCGGATCATCGAAGGCCCTTCCAGCAGACGGATATCCGCAAGCTGGGCAAGCGGGATCTGCGCCCCTGAGGGCGCGGGAACCAGCACGCGCCGCAGTTTTTGAAGGTTGTCCCTGAACTCGCGCGCGTAACGGACATTGATCGGGTACCTTTCCCTGCCCTCCACGGTGGTCGTGATATTTTCCCCGCCGACCGCGGACATGATGACCGTCTCCGCGTCCGCGACGGAGAGGCCGTAACGCGCCAGCGCCTTCCGGTTCAACGTAAAATCGACAAAGTAGCCCCCGGCCACGCGTTCGGAATAAATGTTCCGGCTCCCGGGCACCTCCCTCAAGATCCTTTCGGTCTCTTCGCCGATGCGTTGGATTTCTTTCAAATCAGGGCCCATCACTTTTATGCCGATCGGCGTGCGGATGCCCGTCGAGAGCATGTCGATGCGGTTTTTGATCGGCATGGTCCAAATATTCGGAATGCCCGGAAAACGCAGAGCCGTATCCATGTCATCCACGAGTTCCTGATAAGTGATGCGCCTTTTGGGCAAAATCGTTTTAAACACGCCGGCAACGGGCTCGGGCATCCAGGCGGGCATGGTCCGCGGGACCATCCGCCACTGGTTTTTTGGTTTGAGCGTGACCGTCGTCTCGACCATCGAAAAAGGCGCGGGGTCCGTGGGCGTCTCCGCGCGGCCGGCCTTTCCGAACACGCGGTCCACCTCGGGAAAACTTTTAAGCATCTTGTCCTGGACTTGAAGGATTCTCCCCGCTTCGGTGACGGACATGCCCGGAAAAGCTGTCGGCATGTAAAGCATGCTCCCTTCGTTTAGGGGCGGCATGAACTCGGACCCCAATTTCAGGTAGACCGGGATCGTCGTCAACACGATCACAACCGCGGCAAGGATGGTTTCTTTCGTGTGTTTCAGGACCCAATGAACCGCCGGCTCATAAATCTTGAAAAGGAAGCGGCTCACGGGATGTTTTTCCTCCGGATAATATTTCCCCACGAGAGCGACGTTGGCGGCCCGGCAAAGCCACGCGGGTTTAAAATTAAAATTGTCCATCCGCACAAAAAGCATCCGCATCGCCACGTTCAGCGTGATCGCGAGTATCGCCGCGATCCCCATCGCGAGATTTTTGCTGTAGGCCAGGGGTTTAAAAAGCCTTCCCTCCTGATCGACCAGAGAAAAAATCGGCACGAAAGCGACCGCGATCACGAGCAAAGAAAAAAACACCGAAGGCCCCACTTCTTTGAGCGCGTCCAAACGCACTTTATGGTAGTCGCCGACCCGGCCATGCTCGTCCCAAAGCTGAAGCTTTTTGTAGGCGTTTTCCACTTCAATGATCGCGCCGTCCACCAGGACACCGATGGAAATCGCCATCCCCGCCAGCGACATGATGTTCGAGGTGATTCCCATAAAATACATGGGAATGAAAGCCAGTAGGACCGAAATGGGAATGGTCGTAATCGGAATAATGGAAGAAGGCACGTGCCAAAGAAAAATTAAAATGACGATGCTGACGATGATCATCTCTTCCGTCAGGGTGTGCTTGAGCGTGCGGATGGATTCCTGAATGAGTTCCGATCGGTCGTAAGTCTCGACGACCTTGACGCCTTCGGGAAGCGTGGGTTCGAGCTCCTGCAATTTGGCCTTGACGCGTTTAATGACATTCAGCGCGTTCTCTCCGTGGCGCATGATGACCACGCCGCCGACCGTGTCCCCCTTGCCGTCAAGATCCGCGACGCCGCGCCGCATTTCAGGGCCCATCTGGACCTTGGCGATATTTTTTAAAAGAACTGGCGTTCCCTTATCAGAAGCTTTGACAACAATGTCTTCGATGTCCTCGGTGGATTTCGCGTAGCCCCTTCCCCGAACCATGTATTCAAAGCCGGTGAATTCGAGAAGCCGCCCGCCGACGTCGTCGTTGCCGTTCCGGACGGCGTCGATCACTTGATTTAGAGGAATGTTGTAGGCGAGAAGCCGGTTGGGATCGACATTCACCTGATACTGTTTGACAAAACCACCGACCGACGCGACTTCGGCGACACCCGGCACCGCCTGAAGGCTGTAACGCAAAAACCAGTCTTGAATCGACCGAAGCTCGGCAAGATTGTGTTTGCCGGTTTCGTCCACCAGCGCATATTGATAAACCCATCCGACGCTCGTGGCGTCGGGACCCAGCTCGGTTTGGACCCCCTTGGGAAGTTTGGGAAGAATTTTACTCAAATATTCCAGTGTTCGGCTTCGCGCCCAGTAAAGATCGGTGCCGTCCTGGAAAATCACGTAAACGTAGGAATAACCGAAATCGGAAAAGCCGCGCACGGCCTTGACCTTGGGCGTGCCGAGCATCGCGGTGACGATCGGGTAAGTCACCTGATCTTCCATGATGTCGGGGCTTCTGTCCCAGCGCGAATAAATGATGACCTGCGTGTCGGACAAATCGGGAATGGCGTCGAGACGGATTCCTTTGGCCGACCAAACGGCGAAGCCGATCATGGCGGCGACGAAGGTCAGAACGAGGAATTTATTTTTGGCCGAAAACTCAATGATCTTTTCGATCATGGGGGTCAGCCCCCCTTGGGCGCTTTGGCGGCGGCTCGGAGCCGGGACTCGGAATCCACGAGGAAATTTGCCGAGCGGGTCACCGTCTCTCCTTTGGACAATCCCTCCAGCACTTCATAATAACCGTCCGCCTCGTAACCCACCTTTATTTCCCGCGGCTCCAGCCTGCCTTCGCCTTTGTCGACGAACACGATCTGCCTTTCTCCCGTGTCCAACAAAGCGCTTTCCGGAATCGCAAGCCTCCGTCCCAAATCCACCTGAATGACCGCGTCCACGTACATCTCGGGTTTGAGGGCGTTGTCTTTATTGTCCACCTCGATCCGGACTTTGAGCGTGCGGCTCATCGCGTTTAAAACGGGGTCCACCGTTTTGACCGCGCCCTCAAAGCGCGTCCGGGGAAGCGCGGGTGTAGAGATCACGGCGGACTGTCCGGTTTTCACAAGATCCGTTTCATATTCGTAGATGTCCGCGTAAACCCAGGCCTTGTCCGAGGGGAGAAGGAGATTGGCGGAGCCTTCGCCCGATTTCACAAACTCCTCGAGCTGGGATCCGCTGATGCCGGCGAGTTTGAGTTTAAATTCGACGGACCGGACCAGCGCCTCGGCGCGCTCTTTGACCTCGGGAAAGGGGCTGTCTTTGACTTTTTCCCTGAGCGCCGTCGCCTCGCGGTATTCGGTGAACGCGTTGTAAAGGTCCGGGTCATACGCCACGCGGCCCACGGCGCGAATGGAAAGTGTCAGGGGAATTTCATCCACGACGGCTTTTTGAACGCCGATGAGCTGTTGTCTTTCGGAACGGATAACCGCCTCGCCGTGGCCGGGGACTCCCGTCGATTCGCTTTGTGATTCTTCACCTTCATAAACAGGGACATAATCCATGCCCATTTCATCCTTGTCCGGTTTGGGGGAAGTGATGTCCGGTCTCATCGGATGGCGATAATACAAAATTTTCCCTCTGCCTTTTGACATCGGCTTTGCCGTTTCGGGGGAATTTTCCACTTTCGTCAAACGCATGCCGCAAATCGGGCAGTTGTCGGGCTTATTGGAAACAATCGTCGGATGCATCGAACATTGATAAAGGGGTTTGTCTTTGGAAACAACCCCCGCGGCGGGCGCATCGGGTTTTCCCATTGAATTGAAAACGGCGATCGCAAAGAACGCCGCAAAAACCGCGGCGATCAAAATAAACCATTTTTTTCTGGATAATTTCATGACAAATCCTTTCCGACAAGCCGTTCTAAAGAAGCCAGATACGACCAGTACTCGGCAAGGGCCTGGTAATATTCGAGCTGGAACCCCAGCCGGCTTCGCTCGCTGTCGATCACGTCGACGAATCCTTCGGTCCCCGCCTCATAACCTTTTAAAGAAACTTTGAGCGCGGCCTCGGACTGCGGGAGGGTCGTCGTCCGGTAGAGTTCGACGAGCCTTCTGGCGTTTTGAGTTTTGACAAGCAGGCTTTTCAAATCGGAGCGCGTCAGGGTTTCCAGCGAGCGGAGTTCGGCCTCGGCGCCCTCTTTGGCCTTCGCGGCCGCGCCCACCGCCGCGCCCTGCCTCCAGAACCAGAGGAATGGGACGTTGAATTTCACCATCACGATATTGTCGTCGGGCGTTTGGTCTTTGAACGTTCTCCGGCTGTACTGCAATGTCGCATCCGGCAGGAAATCCGCCTGGGCCAGCGCCAGGTCCGCGCCCATGTGATCGACGTGATGACGCGCCGCGTGGAGCTCGGGACGGTTTTGCCAGGCGATTTTCTCCAGGGAAGCGTAATCCAATGAAATGTCCGGAAGGGACGGCTCCGCGGGTTTCGGAAGCGCCGCGTCGGGCGCGCGGTCAAAAAGCGCGTTCAGCTCCGCGGCCCTGGCCTCTTTTTCCTGCTTCAACGTTTCAAGCGTGTTGAGCGTTTTGGAATATTCCAGCTGGGCCTTCAAAACGTTCGCCTGCGAAGTTTGATTGACCGAATATTTATTCTCCGTCACGACCGAAAACTGCTTGAGGAAAGAAACGCTCTCCTCGAAGATCTCGATTTCTTTCCAGGCCAGAAAATACGCGTAATAGGCCGCCTTGACTTTTTGAAGAATTTCTTTTTGCTTGGCCCGGTAATATCCCTTTTCGCGGTTGGCCTCGTGGGCCTGGGACTGCGCCCGGAGGGGAAGTTTCACGGGGAATGGAACTTTTTGTGAAACGTCATACCACGTTTCGTTTTTGCCCCAAAACTCGACACCCACTTCGGGATCCGGCGGAGCGCCGGCGGAAATGATGCGGGCCCTCTCCTCTTCCCATTTTGTTTTTGAGACGAGAATTTCGGGGTTGGATTTCTCCGCTTCGTCGAGCGCCGCGCCTAAATTCGAAACCGGCCCGGGGGCCTTGCCCGAATGGACCATCTCCTGGGCATTTGAGATCTGAGAGACCAGGGCGAGCGCCACGACGAGAACCGCTATTTTTTTTGGTTTCATGGGAGGCGTCCCGGTCTCACTGATTCAGGACTTCGCCGTATCCGTTTTTGAGGATGGCTTGGCGAAGCTCTTTGTGGATGCGGTCGAGGTACGCCCGGCTTTGCTCGGGGGTGAGGTTCTTTTTGACTTCGAGGATGTGGCCGGCGATTTGTTTTTCAAGAATAATTTGGAGATTTCCGATTTTCTCAATTTTTCCGTACACGGCCTCCGGGTCCGCGTTTTTGTCCTTCATGAGATTCAGAAGACTCATGCGTTCCCCGCAGATCGTCATGCACAGTTTATCCGCGTCTTTTCGGAAAGAGGCGTCGAGCTTCTTTAAGGACTCGGCCTGTTCCGCATTTAACCCCACCGCGGAATACCAGCTTTGGCTGGGATTCACACTGCCCGGCCACATCAGCATGCACGCCTTTTTTCCGCCCCAAAAGCTGGCCAATGTCACAACGGACACGAGAACCGTAAAAAAGATGAGTTTCTTCACACAGCGCTCCTATCGTTCATCACTTTCAAATAACTCGCCGCCACCGAAGGAGACGGCACGCCTTTAAATTCGTTAAACCCCGAAAGGTATTGCGCCGATGACCTCTGGACCTCGGACGGAACGGCCGCGTTCACCGCGGAAAAAATACCGCCCGCGCCTCCGACAAGAAGCGCGGTTAAAACGGCCATGGCCATCTGAGGAATGCCCAGATGAGGAACGAGAGAATCCAACTCTTTCAGAAGTCCTATAAACCAAGGCTCTTTGGCGGCGGACCGCCCGGCAATCGCCTGCCAGAAAACCCGCTCAAAATCCCGCGAGGGTTCGATCGCCGAGAAAGACGCCCGGAGCGAATCATTCAGACTTCGGATGGATTCCGCCTCTTTCCTGCAATGGGGACAAGCCTCAAGATGCGCCAGAAGCCCGCCTTTTTGGGCTTCCGGCATCTCGTCGTCCAACCACTTGTAAACACTTTCTTTTATCTTTTCACAGTTCATGTTCATCTCCCAACCCATTCAACCCATTCAACGCATGTGCTGCGTATCCAAGGTCGTGATCACAAACCGGCCCTGGCGGTAATCGTCGTAGCGTTTCTGAAGCAGGCGTTGAGGAGCGCCGTAGTTTTCCGGCGCGGCTGAAAAATCAATGAAGGACACCGTCTGACTCCCCGAAACGCCCTCCGCATAAACGGGCACGGCGCCCAGCACTGTCAAGACCATCAAGAGCCCGAATAACCTTTTCATGTTTGAACCCTCCCTCTTTGGATAAGCCAAACCTCCGACCATCACTGATAGTTAAACGACCGGGGCGCGAAAAACCCCCAAAGATCACACTTGAAATTCGGCCAGACTCGCGCGGAGGGCTTCCTTGGCGTGGTAAATCCTTCTCTCGACGGCCTTTACGCTGGTCCCCAGGATTTGCGCGATCTCCCCGTAAGGGAGGCCGTCGAAGCGATGCAGGAGGATGGGGACTCTTAGTTTTTCGGGCAGTTTGCGGAGCGCCGCCTGAACGAGGCCGCTCAATTCTTTCTGTTCCAAAGCCGCCGCCGGGGAAACGGCCGACCGATCGCTCAGGGTTTCAAGCAGGGTCTTGTCCTCTCCCCCGTCGCCGGTCTCCACTTTATCGAGGGAGCGGTCAAAAAAACTTTTCCTCTTTGTCCGGTCAAGGGAGGCGTTGACCGTCACCCGGTAAAGCCAGGTCGTGAATTTGGCCTTGGGATTAAAGACGAGTTTCTTTTCATAAATTTTAATGAAGACTTCCTGCGCCACGTCCTCCGCCGCTTCCCTATTTTGAAGAAAGCGGAATGAAAGATTGATCACGCGCGAGCGGTGCCGGTTAAAGATCTCCTGAAATCCCGAGGGGTCGCCGTCCCGGAATTTCTGAATGAGAATCCAGTCTTCTTCGGCCGGCATTTTTTCACCGCTCCGGCTCGACGCGGACCATGACCTGTCCGACGTGAGGCAGGTGATGCAAAATTTCGTGGCGGACTTCTTCGGCGGCATCATGGCCTTCTTTGGCCGAGGCGTCGCCTCTCACGGCGATGGCCATCTCGACAAAGAGTTTGTGTCCCACCCATCGGGCCCTGATGTCCCCGATGCTCTTCGCCCCCTCCACGTGCCCGGCGGCGTGTTCGACTTCGCGAAGAATCTCGGGATCCACTCCGTCCAGCATCCGGCTAAAAATTTCTTTTCCGGAACTCCATACGATAAATAAAATGGAAATGGTGATGATAAGCCCCGCGACAGGGTCAGCAAGAGGAAAACCAAGCCACACCCCGGCCGCGCCGACGAACACGGCAAGACTCGCCCAGCCGTCGATCCGGGCGTGATAACCGTCGGCCACAAGCGCGGCGCTCCCTATTTCTTTCCCGACCTTTATCCGGAAGAGGGCGACGCCCTCGTTTCCCAGAAAACTTAAAACGGAAGCGGCGACGACCGCCGCCAGATGATGAACGGGCTTGGGATGAAAAAAGCGGTGAAAGGATTCATAGGCGGCGACGACCGCGCTAAAAAGGATCAAAAGCACGATGAGGACGCCCGCCAGGTCCTCGATGCGCCCGTAACCGTAGGTGAAGCGTTTACTCGGTTTTCTTCCGGCGAATAAAAACGCGATCCCCAGGGGAATCGCCGTGGCCGCGTCCCCAAAGTTATGGATCGTGTCCGCCAGGAGAGCGACGCTGTTGGAAGCGACGACGATGACCAACTGCAAAAAGGCCGTGGCCGTCAAAACCACGAACGACCACTTCACCGCCCAGAGGCCGCGCTCGTGAGTGATGATGGACGGGTCGATCACCCCGTGAGCATGAGAATGTTCCATGGTGAGTTGTTATTATCTCACAAATTTAATGGGTTGCGGGCAGGCATTTCCACCGGCATTGTAATCATAAACCAGCCTTCCGCCATAATCGGCGCCGAGCGTCATCACGCCCGCCATCGCCAACAGCAGAACCAGAAAAAGCGTTCTGCCCTTTTTTGGAAACGGCTTTTGAATCACAGCCCATACCGTTAAGATAAAACAGAGAACGGATGCGGCGATCATGAAATTCTTGTGCGGCGAGAGGATTTTTTCTCTTACCGACAAATGCACCATCACTCCCCGCTCGGCGTAAAGACCCGTCCCCACGGCGGCGGCCAAAGACAGGGCTCCGAGCAAAAGCACCCAGAACCCTGTCTTGGCGAAATCATCTTTCTTGGAAACCCATGCCGCGAAATAAAAGAGCGCCGCGCCGTTCAAAAAGGCGATCGGAAAATGAATGACTAACGGGTGAATATTTTGAAGGTGCCGCGCTCCTTCCGGCACGGTTTACTCGACCGATTCGGCGGTCACGTAATGATTGCCGCCGTTTTCATAGAGGTCGCCTTTGAGCGTCACCTTGTCGCCTATTTTACTCGTGACGCTCGCGGGATACCCCGTTTTATCCTTGGAAGGCAGGACGGTGTACAGCTTGCCCGTTCCGTCTTCTAAGATGCTCACGGGAATTCCCGCCTTCGCGCAATCGGTCGCGCACTGCTTGTGGCCCGCGCCCGTCGCGGCCATCGTCACGTAGCAGAGCGAATCGACAAGCTCTCCTTTAATGACTGCTTCCTTCCCTGATTCCATTCCCGCCATCCCCATATCCTTGCCTTCATGAGCATTCGCGGATCCTGCCAAGCCCCCACTCATTGAGGCTCCCAACAACACTATCAACAGCCATGACTTACGCATGTTACTCCTCCTTTTTAGGTTGATTTCTTTTTTGAGAGAAACATTGGGGACACCTTCCGGAACGGAGCCGTCCGGATTTTTAGTAGGCCAGCGCCTCGTCGACTTTTTGTTTCAACTTCTCGAGCGACAGCGTGCCCTTTTCGAAGAACGCGAAATAGCCCAGGCCCTTAAACTTGTCCTCGACATCTTCCAGGGTGTAGCCGGTGATGACGATCACCTTGACGAAAGGGTCCACCTCCTGAAGGATCGGCAGGAATTTGTCGCCGTTGACGATGGGCATATTGAAATCCAGGAGAACCACGCCGGGGCCGTGCTTGTGAAACGCCGTGACGGCGTCTTCCAGATTGTTCGCCGAGACGATCTCGTAATGGTGGGATTTGAAATAGTCGGTGACCAGGCGCAGGAACTCCGGTTCATCATCGACGACGAGGACTCGCTTCTTGGCCATCTGATTTTAAACGAAGCGCTTACTTTTTTTTGGGTTCAGGAGCGGCGTTTTTATCAATTTCTTTCAAAAGATAGTTGTCCAGGACCTCTTTTTTGGTGCGCCACTGCCCCCCGACCTTAAAACCGGGGAGTTTTTTTTCTTTGAGCAGGCGATACACCGTCATCGAGTGCACCCCGAGGTACTTGGCGACCTCTTTCAGGGTCATGATCTGCGTTCGCTGCGGTCTTTTTTCCTCTGACATGACTTTTATCCTCGTTGATGGATGAAGGAAACTAAAATTTACCCTTACAACGATTTACATTCTACCATATTCTTTTATTAAATTTCAACTAATTTAATCAAAAACAATTATTTTTATTAACTGGCGGTGTTTTCGACGGCCACGCCGAGTTTTTGGATGCCGCACTGCTTGGCGGCGTCCAAAATCCGCACCAAATAGTCGACGGAGGCCTGTTTGTCGGATTGAACGAGGATCCCGGTTTCTTTAAACTCGCCGGACCGGGCGGCCAGCTCCTTTTTGAGGTGATCCGCCGTGACGAGGGCCTTGCCGATGAAGATCTCGTTGCCCGAGGTGAGCGACACCACCAGCGGCGAAGGGCCCTTGGCCTCGTCTCTGGCGGCCCCGCGCGGCAATTTCACGTCGATCTTGGATTCCTTGTGGGGGTTAAAGGTGTATAAAAGGCTGAAGCTGATAAAAAAGAAAACAAAGAGGTTCATCACGATGTCGGTCATCGCCACCGATTCGAGAGACAGGAGCGATTTGCGGGATGTCGTGACTTTCATCCTTTCGGCCGGCCCTTTCCATAAAGAAGGCTCACCAGTTCGTCCCCGTAATGATTGAGGTCGCGCGCCACGGCGTTCACCTTCGCCAAAAAAAGGTTGTAGATCACGTAGTACGGGATCGCGACGATGAGGCCGGCGGCCGTGGTGATCATCGCCTGGTAAATCCCGCCGGCGAGATTGCTCACGGTGACGGAGGCGGAAAATTTTTCCCAGGACATGAATGCCTGGATGAGGCCCAGGATGGTCCCCAAAAAACCGAGCAGGGGCTCGATGCCGATGACGAGCACGAGGAGGTTCAGGTTTTTTTCGACTTTTTGAATTTGCCGGTTGGCCTCGCGTTCCATGACGCGGTCAATTTCAGACACGTCTTCGCCGGCGTGCGCGAGGCCGGCCGCGAAAACCGCCGCCAGGGGATGCCGCGCCTGCCGGCATTTCTCGAGCGCGTCTTCCGCGCGCTTTCCTTCGACGAGCGAAAAAATTTCCGCCGAAAATTTTTCCGGATCAAAGGCCGTGGTCAGGAAAAACCAGATCCGCTCGAGCACAAGCGTCAAGGCAATCACCGACCCCAAAAGGATCGGCGCCATCACCCAGCCCCCTTTTATGATCAGACTATTCATGAAAACTTCCTTTCTTCACCCATTCCAGCGCCTCCTCTTTCGTGCGGAGCGTTCCCTCCAACTGCCGCTCCTCGACCGCGCGCAAAATTTTGCCCACGACCGGCCCTTCTTTGTGGCCCAACTCCAAAATGTCCCGGCCGTTCAGAAGCGGAACGGGTTTGATCTCCTCGCGGGTGAGCGTTTTTATTTTCCGTTTCAAAAAACGCCAGTTCGCGAGATCCCCGTGGCTGGCCAGGCAGTCGATGCGGTGCTGTTCGAGCTCGGTGGGAAAGGTTTCCCTTTGCAAAAATTTTTTTAAGGTGCTCTCCCTCATCCGGCGCACGTCCTTAAAACGCATGTGCCCCTCGACGCACGCGACGATTTTTTCTTTGAGGTCATTGGAAAACCGCAGGCGCTCCAGGATTTTTTCCGCCAGCCGCGCGCCGACGCGGTCATGGCCGTTGAAGCGGATGCGGTCACTGCGCCGGTAGGTCGCGGGCTTGCCGACGTCGTGGAGAAGGGCCCCGAACGCGAGCACCGTGTCGGGCGAGTCCATCTGCTCGAGCAAGAGCCGCGTGTGCACGAACACGTCCCCCTCGGGGTGAAAGGCGCGCGGCTGGCGGACACCCTTCATCGCGTGAACCTCCGGCAGAACTTCCTTTAGGAGGCCGCTTTTGTCCAAAAGGGTGAGCGCCAAAGCCGGGTGCGGGCCCGTGAACATTTTCACGAGCTCATCGCGCACCCGCTCCTGGCTGACACGGTGGATCTCGCGCGGCATTTTTTTCACCGCCGCGAAAGTTTTGGGCTCAATTTTAAAACCCAAGACACTCGCGAACCGCACGGCACGGAGCAGGCGCAGTTTGTCCTCGGTGAAGCGCTTTTTGGGTTCGCCGATCGCGCGGATGACTTTCTTTTTCAGATCCCGCCGGCCGCTGACCCAGTCCATGACTTTTTTTCCGAGAGGATCGTAGAAAAGACCGTTCACCGTGAAGTCCCGGCGGAGCGCGTCCTCTTTCGCGTTCGTAAAACGCACGCCTGTCGGACGACGGCCGTCCTGGTAGCCCTTGTCGGCGCGAAACGTCGCCACCTCGAACGGGTGTCCCTCGAGAACCACCAAAATCACGCCGAACTGCGCGCCGACGGGAACGGTTTTGGGAAAAAGGGACTGGACCGCTTCGGGGAGGGCGTCGGTCGCGATGTCAAAATCCTTGGGCTTCTTCCTCAGAAGAAGATCGCGGACACACCCGCCCACAAAGTAGGCCTCGTAACCTTTTTGCCTTAAGGTTTGAACGATTTGAAGAGCGAGTTTTTTTTTGGGCAATGGAAATTAATTGAGCGTCTTCTCGCCGGGCTTCCACCCACAGCCCGTGAGCTTTCCGGTCTGCAGGGCCTGAAGCGTGCGGAGCGTTTCCTCGACGCTTCTTCCCACGGGAAGATCGTTCACGGTCGCGGACTTCAAGATGCCGTTCGGGTCGATGATGAAGGTGCCGCGGAGCGCGATCCCCTTGTCCTCGATGAGGACATTGAAGTGCCTGGACACCTGGTGGCCCGTGTCGCCCAAAATGGGAAATTGGATCTTGCCGAGTTCCTTCTCGCTCCAGGCCTTGTGCGAATAAACGCTGTCGGTGCTCGCCCCAAGCACTTCGGCGCCGGCTTTCTTAAAATCCGCGTAGTGCCTGTCAAAACTTTTTATCTCCGTCGGGCAGACAAACGTGAAATCCAGCGGATAAAAGAAAAGGACCACCCACTTCCCCTGATAATCCGAGAGCTTCACCTCTTTGAAACTGCCGTCGTGCAGGAGCGCCTGCGCGGAAAAATCGGGCGCCTTTTGTCCCACCTGCAATTTTTTGGTTTCGCATTCCGTTCCATTGACTGACATGTGCGTTCCCCCCATTTAGAAATTCATTATATCCCGTATCCTCACGCGCGGCAAGAGCCGGGAGATGTCGCTTTTGAGACACAGCCTCGGGGACTCGCGCATCACCGCCGACACGCTCGCCGCGATCCCGAGGCGCGCGGCCTCGTGAAGCGGCATCTTTTTGAAAAGCCCGAGCGCGAAACCACCGATTAGGGAATCCCCCGCGCCGACCTTGCTTTTCACCGGCACATCCGGCCCCCGCACGTGAAAGGCTTCCGCGCGCGTCACAAAAAGCGCCCCCCTCGCCCCGAGCGAAACGATCACGACCCGGATGCCTCGGCGAACCAACTCCCGCGCGGCCTTCAAATATTGCGGAATGGATTTAAACCGCCTTCCCATGAGGCGCTCCATTTCGTATTCGTTGGGCTTGACGGCGAATGGCCGGGCCTTCACGCCCCATTTCAAGGCGTCGTTGTCCGTATCCAAGATGCAGGGCACGCCTTGTTTTTGTAAAACCAAAATGATTTTATGATACGTCGAGGCGGGCATGCGGCTCGGAAGACTGCCGCCCAGCGCCCACAAAAAAGGCCGGGGGCGCGCGGAGAGAAGGAGACGGCTAAATCCCGACATTTCCGCCGGCTCGACCAAAGGCCCCGGGTCGCTGACGCGGGTCTGGGTGCGGTCTTTCAAATCCGTGAGAATCGTGTTGATGCGGGTCTTTCCCTTGATCGGCATCGCCGTGAACGGGATGTCCAACTCCCCGAGAAGCTCTTTCAGAAATTCCCCGGTCATGCCGCCGACGGGCGCGTACGCGTGGGTTTGGCCGCCGAGCTCGCGGATCACTTTCGAGACGTTGATCCCCTTTCCGCCGGGATAGCGCGTCACCGAAAGCGCGCGGTTGGCGTCGTCCTTGACAAGATTCTTGACCTGAATGAGCTGGTCGATTGAGGGATTGAGCGTGATCGTCGCGATCATGGAGGAGATGCTCCGCCCGCCGGGCCGGACGCGGCGAGGACTTTTCTTTCGTCTTCTTTTAAAACAAGCAGTCCGCGCCGGGTCGCCTCATCCAGCCCTGAAAAATCGGACCGGCGCATGAGCCAATAAAATTTTTCGCGGGCGGCGGTCATCCGTTGCAGTTCTTCCAATGAAAAAAACCGAACGCCGCCGGCCTCGCCCATGCCGCCCACGCCGAACTCCCCGGAAAAACCCCGCGGACCCGACAACCTCACGGGAAAATCCAAATAAAACTCAAAATCATAAAAAGCCCCGGGGTCGTCGTAAATGACCACGAGGTCCCCTTTCCGGAGAAGGGGTTTTAGCGCCGCGGCAAAATGCTTTGTCGTGTACTTCGAATTGATGCGTTCCATTAAAATCGGAGCGCCCAGACACACGGCCGCCGAAAACCCCGCCAAAAGAAAAAAGAGCGCGGCCTGTTTTTTTAGGCGCGCCCATTCCCGGCCGACGAGCATCGCGAAAAAAGGGATGCTCGGTAAAATGTAGGTGGCCAGCTTCGTCCGCGACAGGGAATAAAAAAGAACGGGCGTGAGCGCGCCGGTCCATAAAAAAATCGCGCGGCGATCCGCGGTCTTTAGGGGTTTAAAAAATAAAACCCAGGGCAGCATCACGACCGGCATCAAGATAAAATAGGTGTACCAGGGACTCTGATGCTCGAAGTGCGGCGAGACGAACCGGTTCCAATGCTCGTGCCAGAAAAAAAATTTTAAAAAATGGGGTTCGCGGGCGGAAATTTGCGTGAGCCACGGAAGCGTGATCGCCAAAAAAATGAGCGTGCCTCTCACGGGATGCATTTCACGGATCACCCTCACAAACTGGCGCGTGGCCGCCAGGTAAACCAAAATGGAAATAGCCGGCAGGGTAGCCCCCGCCAGCCCTTTCGAAAGAAAGGCCAGCCCCACGCAAACATAAAAAAGAAAATAAAAAACCGTTTGACGGTCCCGGGCTTCGGTTGCCAGATAAAAAAGACAGAGGGCCGCCGTCACAAAAAAAGAAAAAACCATGTCGATCAAAAGATAGCGTCCGACCGAGACATACCACACATTCGTCGCCAAAATAAGCGCGGCGAGGAGCGCCTCTTTCGGGCCAAAAATTTTTCTCGAGAAAAAATAGGCCGCGAGCACGCCGAAAATTCCGAAAGTCGCCGGCACCATCCGCGCGTTCCATTCGTGAAAGCCAAAGAGTTTAAACGAGAGCGCCAGAAGCCAATAAAAAAAGACGGGCTTCCTCAAATAGCCGACACCGTAGAGGCGCGGGGTCACCGCGTCGCCGCTCAAAACCATCTCGCGGGCGATCTCGGCGTAGCGGCCCTCGTCGGGATTCCGGAGGGCGCGGTCACCGAGACGAAAATAAAAAAGAAAAGCCGCCGCCAAGAGGACCCAAAGCCACGGTCGTTTCAAGAGCGATCCATTCATCCTAATTTCTCAAGCGTCTCCGCCGCGTGATCGTCTTTTTTCTCATAAATTTTCCTCAGCCACGCCTGCCAGTCCAGATAATCCGGATAGCGCATCCGCTCCAGAGAATGGGAGGACGCGCCCTGGAGAAACAGTTTGAAACCCTCCTCGACCGTGTAGGACCCTGGGCCGCGGCCTGTCACGCGCATCGACCCGCCGTACATTTTGATCCACAAGCCGTTTTTCGACGCCTCGAGAACGCATCCGCCGGAAAAAAACTCATCGAGCGCCGCGAACGGCGTCAGGACCTTTCCCTTTTGGGTCGTGCCGGACGCATTTTCCTCGCGAAGCATAAAAAGCCGCCCTCGTTCCAGGGAAATCACGGGCGGCGCGACACTCAGAAAATCGAGCCTTGAGTTTTCATCCATCCGGATGACGTTTTGAAAGTCAGGGTCGAACTGAATCTCCGCGGCCCCTTCGGGCTCGGTGCGGAGCCGGGCCCCTTTTTTTAAAAAACTTCCCTCGGTGAGCGGGAGCCATTTCTCCCCGGACAAATCCAGAATTTCCGCCTGCCCCACGACGGAAAAAACTTTCACTTGCCCGGTCTCGGCGGCGAAAGCCGCCCCCGGCAAAAATACCGCGGCCAGCGTCCATCCTAAAATTAAATTAAACGAGCAGTAAAGTCGCCAGCGCAAAATAACAGAAAATCGTCAGGATGTCCGTGATGGTTGTGATGAGGGGTCCGGTGGCCGTGGCCGGGTCGATGCCGAGCTTGTCGAATAAGATCGGCTCGATCGAACCCATCGTCGCGGCGATGGTCATCGAGACGCACATCCCCAGGCCCACCACGACGGAAAAATGAAAATGATACCGCGAACCGTAAAGCACGTACGCCACCAAACCCAAAAACGTCCCGTACAAAATCCCGAGCATCAGGCCCACGCGCATCTCGCGGAAGATGGTCTTTATTTTTTGATGGCCGTTGATGTGCCCGAGCGCGATACTGCGCACGACGATCGTCGCGGACTGGGAACCGACGTTCCCCCCCATCGCGGCGATGAGCGGGGAAAAGGAGGCCAGCGCAATCACCTTCGTCAGCGTCGTTTCGTAGGATTTGATAATGAAAGAGGCGAAGATCTCCCCGAAGATCGTGACGACGAGCCAGGGCATGCGGAATTTCACGATCCGGAAAACCGAGCTTTCCTGAATGTCGCGCGCCTGGGTGCCGGCCATCTTCGCGATGTCCTCGGTCGCCTCCTGGCGCACGACGGAAATGATGTCGTCCACGGTCAAAACGCCGAGGAGCCTCCCCTGTTCGTCGACGACCGGCGCGGCGGTGAGGCGGTATTTCGAAAAGAGTTTCGACACGTCCTCTTGATCGGTCTCGGGTTTGATTTTGATGCCGTCCACCGAGGTCATGAGTTCGGATAATTTTTCATCCTCGGGCGCGCCGATCAAGTCCTGCACCGTGAGCGACCCGAGCGCCCGGCCTTCCTCGTCCGTGACGAAAAGGTAATACAAATGCTCTTTTTGATTGGGCCGCGTGATGGCCTGGAGCCGCGTCAGGGCCTGCCGCGCGCTCAGTTTCGGCGTGAGTTTCACGAATTCCGGATGCATGAGACTGCCGGCGGTCTTCTGGGGAAATTTCATCAGCGTGTCAATGTGAGCGAGGGCCTCCTGGCGCTTGATGAGGCCGGTCATTTTCTTGACCATCCGCGGGGAGAGCTTGTGGAAAATTTTGGCCAGGTCCGGCGAATGCATGCCCTCCAAGATCGGGGTCACGTTTTCCTCGGAGAGCCGCGCCAAGAGGGAGCGCTGGTCGTTGATGTCGAGAATCTCAAAAAGTTTGAGCGCCGCGATCGACGGCACGAGCTTAAAAATCTGCAGGCGCTCTTCCTCGTCGAAACGCCGCCAGCTGTCCGCCAGATCGAGGGGGTTACATTCGCGCAGGACCTGCTTCAGGAGAACGTAGTTTTTCTCCGCGAGCAGTTCTTTTATTTCGGGAATGAATAAGGCGACTGAGTGAAATTGCTGCAAGGGACTTGGCGCTTTCTAGGTTGTGAAATTATAGTACCCCAGCACCTTCACCGGGCATCGGGACAGCCCGACCAGCCGGTCGTGATGTTTTTTCATGAACCGCGCGTGGTGCTTTTCGGATTTCCAGACATAAAAAGAGGCGCACTCGCCCTTTTTGTTCGTGCGGAACAGCGTGCGGTAATCCAAAAAACCCCCGTGTTTTTTGGCCTCTTTTTCCCAGAGCCCGCAGTCCGACACGTAAAGGGGCACGTTTTTTTTAAGGATTTTGAAAAGCACCATGTGAATGAACATGGTCTACGCGCTGAGGAGTGTCCAGGTTTTTTCGCCCACGACGCCGTCGGCGGCCAGGCCGTGTTTTTTCTGAAATTCCTTTATGGCCTTTTTGGTTTTCCTGCCAAGGTCCCCGTCGACGGGTCCGGAGTAACAACCGGCTTTTTTAAGGGCCGTCTGGAGTTCTTTGGGCGTGACGCCGGGCACATGGATCATGGGGTTTGAAACGGCCTTTGGTTTTCCAACGGAAAGGCCTCTATCCACCGCGCGGCCGTAGCTGTCGAGCTGGGCCTGCAGGTCCTGAATCTGCTGGTCCCTGGCCTGAAGCTGGGCCTGCATCTGACCGACCTGTTGGGAGAGATCCGCGCCGGGCGCCTGGCGCGGGCGGGTCGTGGCACAGCCGGCCGCAAAAATTGAAAAGATAAAAATTAAAAAAGACGCGTAAAAAAAAGTCTTTCTCATGACGAAAATACCCCTCCTTTATCTTCTGATTATACCCACATCCTCAAAATTCTTCTAGGAACTTTTGAGGCCCGCGGCGGCGTAAAGCAGTTTGACTTCGCGCGGGCCGAGCTCTTTTTTTTGGCCGAATCGCAGATCCCCGAGCGTCAGCGGGCCGTAGCCCAAACGCTCGAGCGCGATCACGCGATGGCCCATTTTTTCAAACATCCGGCGGATCTGTCTCTTTTTTCCTTCATGGAGTTCGACCGAAAGGGTCGTCTCGCGCGGGGTTTTCTCCTCGATGCGGATCCGGCAGGGGGCGGTCGGCCCCTCCTCGAGCAGAATGCCTTTTTCCAATTTTTTCACGGCGTCATCCGTGACAACGCCTTTCACTTTCGCGCGGTAATTTTTTTTCACGCCGAATTTGGGATGCGTGAGGCGAAACGCCAGCTCCCCGTCGTTGGTCATCAGAAGCAGTCCCGTCGTGTCGCGGTCGAGCCTCCCCACCGGAAAAAGCCGAAGCGGGACGTCCTTAAAAAAATCGGCCACGGCACGCTCGGCGTGGGGATCCTGAAGCGTGGTCATCACCCCTTTGGGTTTATTGAAAATATAAACGGCTTTTTCCCGAGGATCGGATGAAAGTTTTTCGCCGTCCACGACGATCTCGTCTTTTTCGGCGTCCACGCGAAAACCTTTCTCGCGCACGACGTCGCCGTTGACCTTCACCTTTCCTTCCTCGATCATCGAGACCACCCCGCGGCGGCTGGCCAGGCCAAAACGCGCCAGAGTCACCTGAAGCCGTTCTTTTTTTGGCGCGTTCACGCGTTCTGCCTCCGGATGCGTTTTCTCTGAAGCGAGTCGAGCGCTTTTTTACGCAAACGGATGTTTTTCGGCGTGACCTCGACGAGCTCGTCGGGACCGATGTATTCAATGGCCAGCTCCAGCGACATCTCGCGCGGCGGGACAAGCACGATCGCCTCATCGGATCCCGACGAGCGCATGTTCGTGAGTTTTTTTGTTTTGCAGGGAGACAGGTCCAGATCCTCGCCGCGGGCATTTTCGCCGATGATCATTCCCTGATACACCTCGACGCCGGGGCCGATAAAAAGTTCGCCGCGCTCCTGGGCGTTGGACAGACCATAACCGTTTGAGGCGCCGGATTCGCTGGCGATGAGCGAGCCGTGAGGCGCGACGGCGGGCGTCTGGTCCATCATGGGTTTGTATTCCTCAAAAACGTGATGAACGATCGCGGTGCCGCGGGTTTTTGTCATGAGGGCGCCCTTTAGTCCAATCACGCCGCGCGTGGAAATCTGGTATTCCAAATGCAGTTCTCCCGCCCCCGGCTGTCCCGCGGGCAGAGGCGCCTGAGACATGTTTTTCAAAACACCGCGGCGCTTCCCGATCTCCTCGATCACGGTGCCCTGGTAGCCGGCCGGCACGTCGACGATCAAAAATTCGAACGGCTCGTGTTTGGCGCCGTTTATTTCGCGAAGGATCACCTCGGGCTGGGAGACCTGGAGCTCAAAACCTTCGCGCCGCATCGTCTCGATCAGGATCGCCAGATGCAGTTCGCCGCGCCCGGCCACTAAAAAGGTGTCGGGACTGTCGGTTTCGGTCACGCGCAGGGAGACGTTCGTCTCCAGTTCTTTAAATAATCTGTCCCGGATCACGCGCGAGGTGACGTATTTTCCCTCGCGCCCGGCAAAGGGGCTCGTGTTCACGCCGAACGTCATCTGCACGGTCGGCTCGTCGATTACCGGCGGCGGCAGGGGGTTGGGGCGATTGGGGTCGGTGATCGTGTCGCCGATGCCGATACTTTCAAAACCCGCGACGGCCACGATGTCCCCGGCCTCGGCGTTTTCGATTTCCACGCGCTCGAGGCCTTCATAACTCAGAAGGCTCGTCACCTTCGCGGTCACGAGGCTCCCGTCGCGGCGCGAAAGCGCGGCCGCATCATTTTTTTTGAGGGATCCCGCCGAAATTTTTCCGATCCCCATTTTTCCTTTATAAGAATCCTGAAAGAGGGCCAGCACCAGAATCTGAAGGGGCGCGGCCAAATCCACGGTGGGCTTGGGAATTTTTTCGAGGATCACGTCCAAAAGCGGAAGGATGTTGTCGGACGGATGCGCCAGGTCGAGCGTGGCCGTGCCGAGGGTCGCCGATGTGTAAACAATGGGGAAATCCAGCTGACCCTCGCTCGCGTTGAGTTCGCAGAAAAGGTCGAACGTCCGGTTGACCACGTCCTGGATCTGCGAGTCGATTCGATCGATTTTATTGATCACCACAATCACCTTGTGCCCCAGCTCCAGCGCCTTTCTCAGGACAAAACGCGTCTGGGGCATCGGGCCGTCCTTGGCATCGATCACCAGAAGCACCCCCTCCACCATGCGAAGGGTCCGCTCGACCTCGCCGCCAAAATCCGCGTGGCCCGGCGTGTCGACGATGTTGATCTTTGTGTCTTTGTAAATGACGCTCGCGTTCTTCGCGCGGATCGTGATGCCGCGCTCGCGCTCAAGGTCCATCGAATCCATGATCCGCTCGCCCATTTCCTGAATGTTGCGGTGGACGCGCGTCTGGCGCAGGATCGCGTCCACGAGCGTGGTCTTCCCGTGGTCCACGTGGGCGACGATGGCGATATTCCGAATGTCTTTCTGCGGCATAGGCGTCATATGATATGATAATTTCCCTTATGTTAAAACTTAAAAATCTTCATCTTCGAAGCGGCGTCATCCAGTCCCCGATGGCCGGCTGTACGGACCTGGCGTACCGTCTTCTCTCGCGTTCCTACGGAATGGAGTTCTGTTTTTTGGAAATGGTTTCCGCCGAGTCGCTCGTGCGCGACCATTCCGGCGCGAGAGATCTCATGGAAACCACTCCCGAAGACAGGCCGCTCGGGGCCCAACTCGTCGGCTGCCGCCCTGAGGCCATGGGTGAAGCGGCGAAAATCGTCGAGGACATGGGCTTTGACCTTCTCGATTTAAATCTTGGCTGTCCCGTGCCGAAGGTCGCGGGAAACGGGGCCGGCTCAGCGCTCCTGGCCGAGCCCGACAAGGCGCGCGCGATCTTCGCGGCCGTCGTCAAAGCGGTGAAAAAAATCCCCGTCACCGTCAAAATGCGTCTCGGTGTTCAAGACGCTTCCGGTGAGGAGGCCGTGAGAACGGCCCGCATCGCCGAAGCCTGCGGCGTTGACGCGGTCACGGTCCACGGGAGGACGCGCGTCCAGGGCTACTCCGGCGTCGCCGATTACCAGGCCATCGGAAAAGTGAAGGCCGCCGTCAAGATCCCGGTGATCGGAAACGGTGACGTCGTTTCGGCGGCCGACGCGCGGCGCCTCCGGGAGATCTCATCCTGCGACGGCGTCATGATCGGCCGGGGCGGCCTGGGCAATCCGTGGATTTTTAAAAATATTGAAAAAACGCTCTCGGGGAACGGGGAATCCGACGAACCTTCGTTCGAAGAAAAAAAATCCGCGCTTCTGAGGCACTTTGAGCTGGAGCTCGAGTACCGCGAGGGAAAAACCGCGCTCCTCTACATGCGCCGCATCGCCTGCTGGTATTTCAAAAATATCCCCGGCGTGAACGAATTCAGAACCGCGATCAACACCTGCCTGTCCGTCCCGGACATGCGCGGGCTCATTCAAAATTTTAATCCGCTATCTTGAAATTTTTAAAACCTTGTACTTGAGCGTTCCGGCGGGAATTTTGATCTCGGTCGTGTCGCCGACCCTGAGGCCGAGCAGGCCCTTGGCGATGGGCGACGTGACGGAAATTTTATTCTCATCAAAGTCCGCCTCGTCCTGCGCGACGAGCGTGTAGGCGAGCTCTTCGCCGCTCTTCAGATCCTTCAATAAAACCGTCGCGCCGATCAGCGCCTGGTCTTTGGCGATCTTCGTCTCGTCGATGATTTGGACATGCACCAGTTTTTCCTCGATGTCCGCGATCTTCCTTTCGTTGTGGGCCTGGCTGTTTTTGGCGGCGTCGTATTCGGCGTTTTCCTTCAGGTCCCCGAAGGCCCGCGCGTGCGCGATCTCTTCGGCGATCTTCCGGCGCTTGGCGGTTTTTAAAAATTCAAGCTCCTTCACGAGCTTGTCATAACCCTCGCGGGTCATGGGAATTTTGTCGCTCATCCGTCCCTCTTCGGTTTAAAGGGAATTATACCACACGCGTGAATCCCTCCCAAAACGCGCCGCCGCGGATCCCGCGATCCGGCCGGTGGACCAGGCCCATTGGAAATTAAATCCGCCGATGCGTCCGTCCGCGTCCAGGATCTCCCCCGCAAAATAAAGTCCCGGCACCAGACGCGACTCCATCGTGGACACGCGCACCTGGCCGAGCGCCACGCCGCCCGCCGTCACTTCGGCTTTTTTGTAGCCCACGACCCCCGAAACCGGAAGCGGCCAATTTAAAAGCGCGTGCGTCACCTGTCCCGAATTTTTGGAACCGGTTTTTTTTAAAAAAATTTCCGCGAAGCGTTCGGGCAAACTCCCCTCTTCGGTCAAAACGGTTTTCAGCTGTTTTCGGGGATGATTCCGAAGGGCGCCCTTCAATTTCTTCCCGAACGACTCCACCGTTTCTTCCGGAAGAAAATTGGCGATCACATGAAAGGGCTCTCCCCTTTGCCGCGCCAGGGCCACGTGCCGGCTCAGGTCCAAAGCGGCCGGGCCGCTGAAACCAAAATGCGTAAATAAAAATGGCCCCTTGGATTCGGCCTCTTTTTTTCCATTTTTAAAAAAGGACAGGCGCGCCTCAAAGGCGATGCCGCTTAAGGTTTTCCAGTCCTCGTCGTCGGTGGTGAGCGGCGTGAGCGAAGGAGCGGTCTCGGTCACCAAGTGGCCAAAACTTTTCGCGATCGCCAGTCCCGTTCCGTCACTGCCGGTTTCGGGATAGGAAAGCCCGCCGGTCGCCAGGATCACTTTTCGCGCGGCGAGAGTTTCATTTTCCCCCAAATAAAAAATGCCGTCTTCAAAACGGATGCGGGAAATTTTTAAACCCGTTCTCAATTCCACCCCGAGCCGCCCGGTTTCCTTCACGAGCGCCTCAAGCACCGTTTTTCCCGAATGCGTCGTCGGAAAATATTTTCCCGTCGGCTCCAGCACAAGTGTCACTCCGATTTCCCGGAAAAAACCGATCGTCTCCTCCGGCGTGAAGGCCTCCAGCACGTGGCGGACAAAATGAGCGGCGCCTCCCTCGTAATCCGAGGGCCGCACCTTCACGTTCGTGACATTACAGCGGGTCCCTCCGGAAATGAGGATCTTGGCGCCTATTTTATTCCGCGTGTCGATGAGGAGGATTTTGAGGGAGGGCCCGGAGCGCGCGGCCGCGATCGCCGCCATGAGACCGGCCGCGCCCGCGCCCACCACGGCGATATCCGCAGAGTCCCCTTTCAATTTTTTATCGTCGGGACTGAAGCGCGAGTCCCAGAATGGCGAGCCATTTGATGTCCATCCAGGGTTTTTGGGAACTGAGCATGGCGAAGGTGATGCGCTTATCGGCGGAATAATCCGTTCCGACAAAGGTGTGGCGCGAGGCGAATGTCCATCCGGTCTTGCCCTTCACGAACCGCGGCATCCGCCAGAGCATTTTGTTGTGATTGCGGATCAAAATGGGTTTGCGGTCGCTCCCCGTGATGACCGCGGTGGGGATCCCCAAAATCCGGTCGACGCGGGCGTCGCGGATCGCCTGGCACATGAGACGCGAAAGGTCGTACGCGGTCGTGACCTGCCTGGCGTGTTTGTCCGTGAGACCGGTCGCGTTCACAAAATAAGTGTCGTTCATTCCGAGGGCTTTCGCTTTTTGGTTCATGAGATTCACAAATTCTTTTTCACTGCCCGCGACGGCCTCGGCCAGCGCGATCGCCGCGTCGTTTGAGGACGAAATCAAGCACGCCGCCACGAGGTCCCCCGCGCGGTACGAGACACCCCTTGCCAAACCGGCCTTGCTGGGCGAGGTGTTGGCCGCCGAGGCGCTCACCGTCACCGGTTTATCGAGCGGCAGTCTTTCCAAAACCACCAAGACCGTCATCAGTTTCGTCGTCGAGGCCGGCGGCAGTTTGAGATGAGGGTTTTTTCCGTAAAGGATCCGGCCCGTGCGGGCGTCGAGGATGACGGCGGACTTCGCGGTGAGGCCCGGAGCGGCAAACGCCGCGGAGACGGAGAAAAAAAACATCGCGGCGAGAAAAAAAGAGAGGATTTTTCTCACGGCTCGTCCGTTTTCTTCGAAGGAACCGGGTGTTTTTTTCCCAAACGGTCGCGCGTGAAGCCTTTTTCTTTTGATTCCTCGTCTTTGACTTCGACGACGTTGTGAATGCTCATGTGCGCCTTAAATTCGAGCTTATTGAGGGAGCGGTGCGTGGTCATTTGAATTATTTTATGATAGAATGGCGCCTATTATCCAGAGGAATCGTCATGCTCGAAAAAATTTGCTCCGTCTGCGGGATCGTCGAGGGCGTGGACATTGAAACCGTGACCAATGTCCTGCCCGTTCCCGATGAGATGTTCCCCGTCCTCCTCTGCAAAAAACACAAAAAAGCGCTCCAGGACAAGTCGCTCGACATCACGATCGACAAAGCGGGCCGGCTCCGCTTTGTCATGAAAAAAAGCGCGTCCTAACCGCCGCCCAGATACGCGCTCTGAATCGCGGGGCTCTCCCCGATCTCGCGCGCGTTGCCTTCCAAAACGATCTCGCCGATCTCCAGGACGTACGCCCGCGCGGCGATCTTGAGCGCCATGCGCGCGTTTTGTTCCACAAGAACGATTGTTTTTCCCTGCGCGTGGACGGTCTCGATCATTTTGTAAATGGCCGACACCAGGATCGGCGCCAGGCCGAGCGACGGTTCATCGAGCAGTAAAACCGACGGCCGCGACATGAGCCCGCGCGCGATCGCCAGCATCTGCTGTTCGCCGCCGGAGAGCGTGCCCGCTTTTTGTTTCAGGCGTTTTTTGAGGACGGGAAATATTTCAAATAGGGCCTCCATGTCCTTTCGCGTTTCGGACGAGTCCCCGCGCACAAACGCCCCGAGCTCGAGATTTTCGAGCACGTTCAGCCGCTGAAAAATTTTCCGCCCCTCCGGCACGTGCGCCACGCCCATCCGCACGATCGCCTCCGGCGAAGCGGACGAGATTGATTTGTCCCGGAACAAGATCTCCCCCGCCGTCGGGCGGATGAGGCCGGAGATCGTTTTCAGGATCGTGGTCTTGCCGGCGCCGTTGGCGCCCAGGATCGCGACGATCTCGCCCTCTTTCACGGCGAATGAAACGCCTTTCAGGCATTCGACCTTGCCGTACCGCGTGTAAACGTGTCTCAGCTTGAGCACCCTAGGCCTCTCCCAGATAAGCCTGAATGACGCGCGGGTTCGCTTGAATGGCCTCGGGCAGGCCCTCGGCGATTTTGGCGCCCTCGTCCATCACGACCACGCGGTCCGAAAGCGGCATCACCACTTTCATGTCGTGCTCGATGACCAAAACCGCGATCTGGCGGGCGCGGATTTTTCGGACCAAAGAAATGATCTCCTCTTTTTCGCGGGCATTCATGCCGGCCACCGGCTCATCGAGCAGTAAAAGTTTGGGGCCGGCGGCCAGGGCCCGCGCGATCTCCAAACGCTTTTGACTGCCGTAGGGAAGATTCGCGGCGATCTCGTTGGCCTGTTTCTCGAGGCCCATGAATCCGAGAAGCTCGATGCTTTGGGTGAAAATTTTCTTCTCCTCCACGCGGAAACGCCGCGTGCGGAAGAGCGCGTCCCAGAGCCCTGCGCGCGTGCGCGCGTGAAAACCGATCGCGACGTTTTCGATGAGCGTCATGTTTTTGAAAATTCTCAAATTCTGAAACGTGCGCGAAAGCCCCGCGGCCGAAATGCGGTGCGGGGCAAGACGATGAAGCGGAAATTTTCCGTCGCGGAAAAGGATCTCGCCCGAATCCACCGGCAAAAGGCCGGTGAGGCAGTTAAAAAAGGAGGTCTTGCCCGCGCCGTTGGGTCCGATGAGGCCCACGATCTCGCCCTCATTCATTGAAAAATGGATTTTTTTGAGCGCGGCCACCCCGCCGAAATTTTTGGAGACCGACCTCACCTCAAGAAGCGCCATCGTCGCCCTCCCGCCGCCGCGGAGCCAGCTCCCGCCGGATGATCGGGCTTCCCAAGATTCCCTGGGGCCTGAAGATCATCATGAGGATCATGATGAGCCCGAAAAGAAGCATCCGGTAGGCGGCAAAACCCCTGAGGAGTTCCGGCAGGACCCCCAGCGCCGCCGCGCCCAGCGCCGCGCCCCAGATATTCCCCATGCCGCCCAGCACCACCATCGCGAGGATCAAAACCGAGAGCACAAAATCAAAACTGTCGGGCGTCACGATCGTTTGTTTGGCGGCAAACACCGCGCCCGCCACGCCGGCGATGAACGCGCTCAGGCCAAACGCGACGAGTTTCACCCGAAGCACCGGCACGCCCATGCAGGAGGCGGCCAGCTCGTCTTCGCGGATGGCCACCAGCGCCCGGCCGATTTTGGAATCGCTCATCCGGAATAAAAAAAATGCCGTCACGAGAACGAGGGCAAAAACGAGGAAAAAATACGGCGCCGGATCCACGGAAAAACGGATCCAGAAAAATCGCGGGCGTTCGATGCCCAAAAGCCCGTTGGGCCCGCCGGTCCAGGCGTCGAGATTATTGAGCGCGATGCGGACGATCTCCCCAAAACCGAGGGTGGTGATCGCCAGATAGTCCCCGCGCACGCGGATCGACGGCAGGCCGATCAAAAACCCGAAAACCATCGCCGCGACGCCCGCCAGCGGCAGGCCGATCCAAAAAGGACAATGCGCGTGGAGATTCGCGAGGGCATAGGTGTAGGCGCCGATCGCAAAAAACGCCGCGTAACCGAGATTCAAAAGCCCCGTGAAACCGACGGCGACGTTGAGCCCCATCGCGAGGATCATGTAAATCCCCACACCGGTCAAAAGGTCCAGGGTGTAGGCATTGAGGAAGGATTTCAAACTTTTTCCGGAATGTTTTCCCCCAAAATTCCCGAGGGTTTGAAAATGAGGACGACCACGAGCAGGACAAACGCGAACACGTCTTTCCAACCCGACGAAATATAACCCGCGCCGAGCCCCTCAAAAACGCCGAGCAGGACCCCGCCGATCATCGCACCCGGGATACTGCCGATGCCGCCGAAAACCGCCGCGGTGAAGGCCTTGAGCCCGGCGAGGTACCCGTCATGAAAATTGACGCTCTCGTAATTCAGGCTGAAAAGGACCCCCGCCACCGCCGCGAGGCCCGAGCCCATCACGAATGTCGCGCGCACCACGCGCGTCACCGAGATCCCCATGAGCGAGGCGGCCTCGGCGTTCTCGGCGCAGGCGCGCATGGCCTTTCCCATTTTCGTGTTTTTCACGAAGCCCGTCAGAAAAATCATGAGCGACACGGACACCGCCAAGATGACCGCCTGCATGAGCGAAAAAGAAATGGGCCCGATGAAAAAAAGCCGGTCGGGCAGAACGGGCGGCAGGCCCTGCTCTTTCGAGCCGTAGATCAGCATCACCGCGTTTTGGAGGAAAAAAGAAACGCCGATCGAGGTGATGAGGGCCGTGAGTTTCGGCGAACCGCGCAAGGGACGGTACGCGACGCGCTCGACGAAGGCCCCGAGCGCGGCACAGCCCGTGATCGAAAAGACAAACATGAGCGTCAAAACCAAAACCACGGGCGCGTGCGCGAAGAGCGCGGTCAAAAAAACCGCCGCGGTGATCGCCAGATACCCGCCGACCATGAACACCTCGCCGTGGGCGAAATTGATGAGCTGGAGAACGCCGTACACCATCGTGTAACCCAGCGCGATGAGCGCGTACACCATGCCGATGCCCAGCCCATTCAAAAGCTGCTGCAAAAAAAGGGCGAGCGAAGGGTTCAAGAGGGTTTCACTTCTTCCAAAAATTCGAATTTCCCGTTCGTCACCTTAAAAATCCCCACGCTCTTTCCCACGGCGTCGCCGCGCGCGTCAAAATTGACCGTTCCCAAAATTCCCGGAAAATCTTTCGTGGCGCGGACCTCGCGAAGCACGCCCTCGCGGTCCTTTTTTCCCGCGCGGCGGACGGCCTCGATCAACACATTCGCCGCGTCGTAGGCGTACGCCGAAAAAGAGCCGATCGGGCCGTAGCGCGCCTCGTAGCGCGTGACAAAATCCTTCGCCGCGGGAAGCGCGTGCGGGTCGACGCCGAGCATCGTCGCGGTCGTGCCCTCGGCGATTTCAGCCGAGGCAAGATGAATGAGCGTGACGTCATAGATGCCGTCCCCGCCCATCCACGGCGCGACCAGGCCGACCTTGCGGGACTGTTTGAGTAAAAGCGCCAGCTCCGGGTACACCCCGCCGTAAAAAATAAGTTCGGGGCCGGTGGATTTCACCCGCGTCAAAAGCGGCGTAAAATCCTTTTCCCCCTGCGCGATCCCCTCATGCAAGAGGACCGCGCCGCCGAGCGATTTAAATTTTTTCTCAAACTCGTTCGCCAGGCCCTTTCCGTACGTGGTCTGGTCGTCGATGATCACGATTTTTTTGAGGTTTAATTTTGAAAAAACAAAATCAGCCGCCACCGGCGCCTGGACATCGTCGGTCGCGCACACCCTGAAGAAGGTGTCGAAGCCTTGCCTGGAAATTTCGGGATTCGTCGAGGCGGGCGTGATCTGGACAATCCGGCTTTCGTGATAGATCGCCGAGGCGGGCTTGGTACAGCTCGAGTTAAAATGCCCCACCACGCCCATCACGTCCGGGTCGGCGGCGAGTTTATTGGCGGCCAGCACCGCCTGCGCGGGATTGTGCTGGTCGTCTATCGGAACCAAGCGGATTTTTGTGTTGCCAAAAACGGGGCCGCGGATATTGGCGTCCTCGACGGCCATCTGCGCGCCCTGCAGGACCCCGACGCCGATGTAGGCCTGGTCGCCGGTGAGGGGCGCCGCCAGCCCGATTAAAACCTCGTCGTCTTTGGCCGACGCCGGCGCGCAGAGAAAGAGGGACAAAAGAAAAAGGGGGATACCTTTCCGCATCGTCCTCATTTTATACGATGGATGCCGATTTGGTCACGCACAAAAAAACCCCGAAGGCGGTTAACCTTCGGGGTTTATAAAATGTAAATGGGTTAGGCTTTTTTAGCCGTGGATGCCGCCGTTGTTGGAGAGACAGAAGCCTCTTCCGTGGAGCCATTCAAATAACGCTCCAGCACCGCCCAGGTTTTGGATCCCACCTTGCCGTCGGCTTTGAGATTGTTGGCCTTTTGAAACGCCTCGATGGCCTTTTTGGAGGCGGGACCGATCTTTCCGTCGACATTGCCACTGTAGAAACCGGCGCTCTTCAAGGCCGTCTGAATCTTTTGGTGATAGGAAAGGTTCCCCGCCGAGGTTGCCGCGGCGGCGGATGTGGAAGCGGCCTCCGCCAAAGCGGCCGTCGAACCGGAAAGCCCGGGCGCGCCCGGCGTCACCGGAGCGGCCTCAATGGGAAGCGTCTCAATCCCCGCCTGCTGAGGCATCGCCGTCGTGGCCTGAGGCAATTGGGCCATCTCTTCGGCCGTTGAAGACAGGGTCTCAGGGCCCATCCCCGTCGTGGAAAGGCTCGCCTGGTCCACGGACTTTTTGGAGCATCCTACAGCGGACAACGCCAAGATCAAAAACGCGAAAAATGCGGGGGAATAACGCTTCATCGGGGTTCCTTCCTTTTCAGGGCTTTTTTGAGTGGGGTCAACGTGAGACATGAAATCCTTTGCCAACTGAAAGGGAGTATACCTACGGCTTTTTCAAATGTCAAGCGGAGGCCGGGGAGGAAATTTTAATCTGCACACTGCGCGGGATCACGTTTTCGACCGACAGCCCCGAGGGAAACGTCAGGTCCGAAGGGTTGATCGGCGCCTCGTACGTCCCCTCGCCGCGCTTCTCGAGATCCGCCAGATTGAAAAGTTTGAGAAAAAGCCGCACGTCGTTTGAGTTCACGAAATAATAATCGCGCCGCGCGCCGGAGAAAATCACCTTCACTTCAATGGGCTCGATTTTTTTAATGGCAAATGTTCTGGGCAGGCCGATCACCTCGACGGGCACCTTAAAACTTTTATAAACGATCACCGACTCGTGCACGAACACAAACCACAGCACGAGCGCCAGAAACACCGCCGCGAATTTTTCCTTCAGATTTTCCTTAAAAAAATTATTCCAATGACCGCCGAGCCCCGGGACCGTCTCGGCGTAAAAATTCCGGATCGCCCAGCGCAGTTCCTCTTCGTCGCACTCGTCGATCTTGCCGTCGCGCGCGGCCGAGATCGTCCCGCGCTCCTCCGACACGACGAGGCAGAGCGCGTCGGTGAGCTCCGCCAGGCCCAGCGCCGCCGCGTGGCGCGTGCCGCCGCGTTTTATTTTTTGAAGGTCGCGCGAAAGCGGCAGGTGCGAGGCAAACTGCGCCACGCGGCCGCCCTCGATCACGACCGCGCCGTCATGGCCGGCCGAATGCGGGTCAAAAATGCTTTTCAGCAGCGCCTCGCTCAAAATCCCCTGAAGCTCGACGCCGCCGTAAAGGTGGCGGCGAATGGGATCCCGGCCGCGCAGGACAAGGATCGCGCCGGTCTTTTCCTTTGCCAGGTCCGTCACGGTGCGCACGAGCGTGTCGGTCTCCTCTTCGGAGACAGAGGTTCTTTTTTTCCGCAGGCGCGGGTTCAGGCTCCACATCGCGATCTGCTCGAAGAACCGCCGGATTTCCTCCTGAAAAATCACGACGATTGCGACCAGGACGACCGCGAAAAATCCCTGCATGAGCGCGGTGATGAGGTGCAGTTTCAGCTCGCGCGCCACCAGGTACAGAAAACTGCTGATCACGAACCCCGTGAACACAAAAACCGCCTTCGTTTTCTTGAACCAGAAAAAGAAGGCGTACAGGACAAACGCGACGAGCGTGATGTCGAGAAAATCAGCGGGGGAAAGTTGAAACATCACAATTCCTTGAGGATTTCAGCAAATTCTCGCTTACCGATTTTACCGGAAGCCATTTTGAGCATGTCATCAAGAAGTCTTTGTTTGGAATCTAAAATAGAAATATTGTTCATCTCGAGAAATGACAATGCCGAAGCCAGCGCAGCGCGTTTGTTACCGTCGAAAAAAGGATGATTCTCGCAAATGTGAAACGCGTACGCGGCGGCCATTTCATAAATGTCTTGATGGAGCCACTCGCCGCCAAAACTTGCTTGAGGCTGAGCAACCGCGGATTCCAAAAGATGAATATCCCGGACGCCTGGCTCTCCGCCGTAACGTTCGATTTGGTCGGCGTGAATCTCCACCACTTCGGCTAAAGTCAGAAACAGCGGGTCTGCCACAGAAGCTTATCCGGCCAGCGCTTTTAGCGTTTTTGCGTGTCTTTGGTTCACTTTCAAAAGCGCCTGGCGAAATTTCTTTTCTCTTTCAGAATTCGTAACCGGAGAGATGATGAGGTTTTTCCCATCCGTGACTACTTCGAGCGGAGTGTGTTGAGAGATATGCAGAAGCTCCAGAATCGCTTTGTCGATAACAAGCGCGGAACTATTCCCGTGCTGGGTTAAATGTTTAATCATCCTTTTGCCCTCCCGAGACAAGTATATACAATGTACTAACGGTTGTCAACCGCCCAAAAGCACGGCGCGGCCGATCAGCGATAATCTTTGAGATATTTTTTGATCTGGTCATGACCGCCGACAAAGATGAGATAATAAACCCCGCCGTCTTCCTTCAGAACCGCCCTCAGGCGGATATCGACGCGAAATTCATATTTGTCATGATTGATTTTTTTGAATCGGAATCCGAACGGGGCTTTTCCGGTGGCGACAAAGTGGTTAAAGCTTTTTTGCGGAACCCTTCTCTTTCTCGACCACGCGATCCAGGGCCTCGAGCTCTTCTTCGCTGTAAAGCGGTTCGACGCTGACAGGCGTCAGTTTGATGCAGTTTTGCTCCACGTCCACCGAAAAAAGCCCGTTGATTTTGAGATGCAACCTCTTCACAAGCTGACTCGGCAACGTGACCTGATTTTTGGACTTGAGTTTGGTTAGAGTCATCCGCCGGCCCTCCTCTGCCCTAGAGTATGCCATAAGTTAGAAAATACTTCAAGTTGGACTTTCTAACAATTATTAAACGGCGCGATCAGGCCGCCTGCATCAAAAGGGGACTCATCAAAAGGGGACTGTCCCTTTTTGGGCAAAAAGGGACAGTCCCCTAGTGGCCTCAATTTTATACCCTTAACTTTTAATGGATTTTTAAACCGCTTGGGCGAACTGGCGGGCCATTTGGGCGTACATGCGGTAGGCTGTGCCAAAGGGCACAGGCTGAGGCCGAAGAGCGTTTTGAAGAATAAGGCGAACGTCCCTGATTTGTCCCAGCGACAGCCGCTGGAGAGTGGAAATGGGCACTTCATGTCCGGCAAGACTGTAATAAACACGCGTAAAATCCACAAACCGCGGGTTGGTCACGGACAACTCACCCATCCCCGCCTCGAAAAGAGCCATCCCCAGAAGATCTTGAAACGGATAAACTCCCTCGGATTTCTCCACAAAAAGATAGCGCGCCGCCGGATCGTTGTCGAAAACAAAAGACTTGTCCGAACTGACCGAAGCCAGGATCGTGCGCGGTACATTTTGATAAGCCGCTGGAAGCGGATCGCCTTTGAGAGCCACCCATTCCGGCACCGTTCCCACAATTTTTTTAATGGCCCCCGCCACGCCGCTCGCCACCACGAAAAGCGCTTCCTTGTGGGTTTTGTGCTTCCTCAGAATGCTGTAAGCCAAAACGGTCAGCGCTTTCTCGTCCGAGACGTCCATCCGCACCTCCGTTACCACACGCTCATTCACTAGCTCCGGATAAGCGCGCAAAAGATCCGACACCCGCATTGAATTTTGAGCAATAATTCTGGAAAGGTCTTGAAGAGACAGCTCAACCACTGCCCTCCCGCTCCCCGCTTCCTGCGCCGGCAAGAACCGGTAATCTTTGATCTGGGCACGCCTTGGCAAATAAGCGTCTAAGTTGTAAATAATTAGCCCTTCTTTTGTAACTCTGAAAAATAATTTAGACGACCCCACCGCAATCAGTCCCATCTCGACGCCCAGCGCATCCGTCACTTTGGCCACAAACAACTGCGTCTTGCCGGGATCGACTTCCGCGAGCCTTGAGCCGGGCGGGGTCTGACCCTCAGCAAGCCCCGCGGCGGA
>JACPWF010000020.1 GCA_016197155.1 Candidatus Omnitrophota bacterium
GGCACCTCGTCGACAAAATTGATCGCGGTTTCCTTAAAGGGGATCGTGACGTTCAGGCCCCTCAGGCCCAGCGCGCGCGCCGACTCGAACGCCAGTCCCAAAAAATCCCGCTCGACCTCGAACGCCAGGTACACGGCGTTCATTTTGAGTTTTTGAAACACCGCGTTGTGAAGGAGCGGCGACAGCGAATGGCGCACGGGATTTCCGATCACGCCGTACAATGTCGTCTGACTATCAACTGTCACAGATGTCGGCATCATTTGCCTTGCTCCGTCGAAGGCTTCAGATTCGGCAAAGTTGCCTTTTTGGCTTTCGACCAATCCACATAATCGGTTGAATCATGGCTGGACCAAAAAGCCCTTTCCTGATCCTCATTCTTAAATTTTGGTATTCTTTTCCTCACGAGATTCGCACTTCCTTCCTTTCTAAAAAAACGAGGCCACAGGATATGGCCTCGCCCTTTATAATCAAACCGAGACGGGGCCTAAACGCCGTAAGCGGTCCCTCGCCTGGCCATCCGGTGCTCGAGTTTGTTGAGCGCGTCGAGATACGCTTTCACGCTCGCCTCGATGACGTCGGTGCTGAGGCCCTGGCCGATGGCCATTTCGTTTCCGTGAGCGCTGACTTTCACCGTCACCTCGCCCTGCGCGTCCTCGCCCACCGTGACCGAACGGATCTGATAATCCAAAAGCTTGGTTTTGACGCCGAGCAGTTTGTCGATCGTCTGATACGCCGCGTGCACCGGCCCGTTGCCGGTCCCCTCGGCCGCGAGCGGCTTGGATTTGTGTTTGATTTTGAGCGACACCCGCGGCGGCTTTCCGGTCTCGGCCAAAACGCTCAAATAAACCAGCTCAAGCGATTTCGGCGCCGAGACGATTTCTTTGTCCACGAGCGCCACCACGTCTTCGTCAAAGACTTCTTTCTTGCGGTCGGCGAGCGTTTTAAAATTTTCAAAAACCTGCTCGAGTTCCTTGGCGCTCAATTTGTAACCCAATTTCTGCAAACGGTTCTCGAGCGCGTGACGCCCCGAATGCTTGCCCAAAACCAACCGCGTCTCGCCGAAGCCCACGTCCTCCGGCCGCATGATCTCGTAGGTCTTTCGCAATTTCAAAAGCCCGTCCTGGTGAATCCCCGACTCGTGCGTGAAGGCGTTCCGCCCGACCACGGCCTTGTTCGCCTGAACGATCATGCCCGTGAGCGAGCTCACGAGGCGGCTGGTTTTACAGATCTGGTCGCGGCGCACGTTCGTGTATTTGTTCTGAAAGATGTCCTTGCGCGTGTCGAGCGCCATCACGATCTCCTCCATCGCGGCGTTTCCCGCGCGCTCGCCGATCCCGTTCACGGTGCATTCGACCTGCCGCGCGCCGAATTTGACGGCGGCCAGGGAATTGGCGACGGCCAGCCCCAGGTCGTTGTGGCAGTGAACGCTCACGATGGCCTTCTGAATATTGGGCACATTTTCAAAGATGCCTTTAATGAGGCTCCCGAATTCAAAGGGGGTCGTGTAGCCGACCGTGTCGGGAATGTTGAGCACCGTCGCGCCCGCGTCGATCACGTTTTTCAAAACTTCGTAAAGAAACGGCGGCTCGGTGCGCGAGGCGTCCTCCGGCGAAAACTCGATCTCGCCGATGTGCCGGCGCGCGTATTTCACGGCCCCGACCGCGAGGCGCACGATCTCGTCTTTGGCCTTGTTCAATTTGTACCGGCGGTGGATCTCGCTCGTCGCGATGAAAATGTGAAGCCGCGGATGCCTCGCCGGCTTCAAAGAATCGAGCGCGATGTCGATGTCCTTTTGCACCGCGCGCGCGAGAGCGCAGATCACGGGCCCCTTCACGTCTCTGGCGATTTTCTTCACGGCCGCGGCGTCCCCCGGCGAGGTCACGGGAAATCCAGCCTCGATCACGTCCACGCGGAGCTCCGCCAACTGGCGCGCGATCTCCAGCTTCGACTTTTCATCGAGCGACGCGCCCGGCGACTGTTCCCCGTCACGCAGTGTCGTGTCAAAAATGTAAACTCTGTTTTTATCGTCCATTCACAGCCACTTCATCATCCCGCGCAGTTTGGCGCCCACCACCTCGACCGGGTGCCTGTCATCGGCACGGCGCAATTTCTCAAATTGTTTTTTATCGCGGTAGGCCGCCAGAAATTCCTTCGCGAATTTTCCCGACTGGACTTCCTTCAGGATTTTTTTCATTTCTTTTTTCGTCCGGTCCCCCGCGACGCGCGGCCCGCGCGAAATGTCCCCGTACTCGGCGGTGTCGGAGACGCGCCGGCGCATCCCCTGGATCCCGCCCGCGTAGATGAGGTCGGTGATGAGTTTCAGCTCATGCAGGCATTCGAAATAAGCCACCTCCGGCTGATACCCCGCCTTCACGAGCGTCTCAAATCCGGCCTTGATGAGGGCGCTTGTCCCGCCGCACAAAACGGCCTGCTCGCCGAAAAGATCCGTCTCGGTTTCCTCTTTGAACGTGGTCTCGATCACACCCGCGCGCGTGCCGCCGAGCGCCTTGGCGTACGCGAGCGCGATTTTCTTGCAATGTTTCGTCGCGTCCTGAAAAATCGCGACCAGGCACGGCACGCCCTTGCCCTCTTCGTACAGCCGCCTCACGAGACTCCCCGGGCCTTTGGGCGCCACCATGAAAACGTCCACAAATTTCGGCGGCACGATCTGTTTGAAATGAATGTTGAACCCGTGCGAAAAAGCCAGCGCCTTTCCTTTCGTCAGGTGCGGCGCGACGGAATTTTTATAAATGTCCGCCTGAAGCGGGTCCTGGGCCAAAATAATGATGACGTCCGACCGTTTGGCGAGCTCCGCGGCGTCGAGCGGCTCGAAGCCGTCTTTTTTGGCCATCTCGTAATTCGGGCCGCCCGGCCTCTGCGACACAAGGACTTTGACGCCGCTGTCGCGGAGGTTCAGCGCCTGCCCGCGCCCCTGGATGCCGTAGCCGATGACGCCGACGGTTTTATTTTGAATGAATGAAAGATCGGCGTCGTTGTCGTAATAAATTTTAGCCATGCGTCTCCCTTCAATTAATCTTTTGGCGGTTTCTTCGACAGCGCTACCGCGCCCGTCTGCGCGATTTCGACGATGCCGATCTCTTTAAACGATTCAAAAATCTTTTTTGTGTTCTCGCGCGTCTCGACGCACTCGATCGCCAGCACCTTCGGATCCTCGTCCACGATCTGGATCCGGTGCTTCGCCGCGAGGGCCCCGAGCGCTTTCTTCGCCGCGGGCGTGTTTTTTAATTTCACGAGCATGAGCTCGCGGTCGATGAAGCCCTCATCCGTCAGGTCCTGGATCTTGATGACGTCGATGAGTTTGTTGAGCTGTTTTTTGATCTGCTCGAGCGTGCGCTCATCCCCTTTGGCGACGAGCGTGATGCGCGACATCGTCGCGTCCTCGGTCTCGCCGACCGCGAGCGAATCGATGTTGAACCCGCGCGCCGAAAAAAGCCCGACCACGTGGGACAAAACGCCCGCGCGGTTCTCGACGAGCACCGAAAGGATGCGTTCTTTTACCGGCGTGGCTTCATGTATGGCCATTTTAAAGCGCCTGTCTCCTGATTTCTGTCTTCTGATTTCTGTCTCTCATGCCATGTCCATGATTTCTTCGAATGATTTTCCCGACGGAATCATCGGAAACACATTCTCCTCCGCCTCGACGACAAAATCCAAAACGCAGGGCCTGTCCTTCACCGTGAGCGACCAGCGGATCGCCTCCTCGGCCTGGTCTTTTTTCGTCACGTGCCGGCCCGTGCCGCCATACGCCTCGGCGAGTTTCACGAAATCGGGATTGCCCTGCATGTCGGAGCTGGAGTAGCGGTGATTGTAAAACGCCTCCTGCCACTGCCGCACCATCCCCAGATAATTGTTGTTGATGATCGCGATCTTGACCGGCAGTTTGTGAACGACCGCCGTGGCCATTTCCTGAATGTTCATTTGAATGGACCCGTCGCCCGTGATGCACACGACCGTCTCTTTCGGAAACGCGAACTGCGCCCCGATCGCCGCGGGAAACCCGTAGCCCATCGTGCCCAGGCCGCCGCTTGTCAAAAATTGATTGGGGCCGCTGACCTTAAAATACTGCGCGGCCCACATCTGGTGCTGGCCCACGTCGGTGGACACGATTGTGTCACTGCCGTAAATTTCGCAGAGTTTCTGGATCGCGTACTGCGGCCGGAGTTCGGCGTCGTCGCGGTAGCGGAGCGGGCTTTCTTTTTTCCATTTTTCAATGTCGGAAAGCCAGTCGGCGGTGTCCGCGGCCTTCACGATTTTATTGAGCTCCCGCAAAATTTCCCTCACGTCGCCCACGATCGGCACGTCGACCTTCACGTTTTTGGAGATCGCCGAAGGGTCGACGTCCATGTGGATGATCCGCGCCTTTGGCGCGAATTTTTTCAAATCCCCCGTCACGCGGTCGTCAAAGCGCGCGCCCACCGCGATCAAAAGGTCCGATTCGTGCACCGCGCGGTTGGCGTAAACCGTGCCGTGCATGCCGAGCATGCCCATGAACTGCGGATGCGCGCCGGGCACGCCGCCCAAACCCATGAGCGTATTCGTGCAGGGCGCCTTCGTTTTTTCGACAAATTCGACAAGCTCTTTCGACGCGCCCGAAATGATGACGCCGCCCCCCGTGTACACCACCGGGCGTTTCGATTCGGCGATTAGCTTCGCCGCTTTTTTGATTTGCCCCGGATGCCCGTGGAGAACCGGTTTAAATCCGCGGATGTTCACCGTTTCAGGATAATGAAAATCAAACGGCATGAGACTGACATCAGACGGAAAATCAATCAACACCGGCCCCGGCCGGCCGTGAGAGGCCAGCCAAAACGCCTCTTTCAAAACACGCGGCAGGTCGAACACGTCTTTCACGAGATAGTTGTGCTTGGTGATCGGCCGCGTGATGCCCGTGACATCGGCCTCCTGAAACGCGTCGTTTCCAATGAGATAGCTCTTCACCTGGCCCGTGATCACCACGAGCGGGATCGAATCCATGTACGCGTCGGCGATGCCCGTCACCGTGTTCGTGGCGCCGGGTCCCGAGGTGACGACCACCACCCCCGGCCGTCCCGTCGAGCGCGCGTAGCCTTCGGCCATGTGCACCGCGCCCTGCTCGTGCCGGACCAGGATCACTTTAAATTTCGCGTCGTAAAGCGCGTCAAAAAGCGGCAGGCAAGCCCCTCCCGGAAGGCCGAAAACGTATTCCACGCCTTCTTTGGAAAAAGCCTCCACCACCGCCTGTGCGCCGGTCATTTTTGGCATAGAAGTCCTTTTAACAATAAAGGTTGTATTGTAACACGAATAGGGGGCCGCTCACAAATTCTTCAAAAACCTGCGAATTTCATCGTGAGAACCCGTAAGGAGAAATTCGACAGCGCCCTCGTTTTTACGAAAAAGGACGCGCTCATTCAGTCCGGCGCGAATCTCCCAAATCCCCTTCCCTAAAGGCGTTAGCCCAAGGCCATGCGGGAGATCACCGGTCTCAAAAAAGGCGATCGCCAAACGAATCGCCTTTTTAACCTGTTTTTTCCTGGCGTCCGGGAGAGAGGCCAAACCCCGATCAAAGGCGGAGGCCGAAAAATACCGCATTCGTCTAGAGGTTGTCTAAATGGTGAAGAAAGTCTTCCGCCGAGGCAGACGGTTTTCCGCTTCTTTGATGAGCAATCTTAAGAAGTTTTTGCAACTCCTCTTCGGTATAGGCCTCCGCCGGGCGGATCTCCATTTTCGCTAACCGGACAGACTCCGATTTTTCATCCACCATAAACCCTACCGTATCCCCTTTTTCCAGCGCGCCAATGGTCACTCGCACCCTCTTTGGAAGAGTGATCTGACCTTTGGGGCCCATCGTTGCCGTGCACCAAATCATGATTTTCCTCCTTTCCATGATTCCTTACTTATAGGGTACACGAACCTATCCGGAATGTCAAATTTTAATCTTTATAGAATCTGGGAACACGGTTGTGTAGAGCGCAGACAATCTCGTAGGGAATCGTGCCGGCCCAGCGGGCGAGGTCCTCGGCCAGAATCTTCCGATTTCCCTCTTGGCCGATGAGCGTCACCTCGTCCCAACGCCTGGCCGCGGGCACGCCGCCCACGTCCACTAGGATCTGGTCCATCGTCACCCGCCCGACCACGGGGCAGGCCCGCCCGCGCAGGAGAACACGGCTTTTGTTGGAGAGTCCCCAGCGGTAGCCGTGGCTGTAGCCGACCGGCAGGGTCGCGATGCGGGTTCGCCGCGCGGTTTCATGAGTCGCGCCATAGCTCAGCGTCCGGCCTTTTTCAACGTCCTTCAAAAAAGAAATCCGGGTCTTTAGCGTCAAAACGGGTTTGATGCCGGGCGGAAGTTTCCCCGAGGCCGACGGATTCAGGCCGTAAAGAATGATTCCGGGCCGGACGAGATTGAGGTGGGAATGTTTAAACCGGGTGATGCCGAGGCTGTTGGCCGCGTGAAAATAGCGCGGGCGGATTCCGAGGCGCCCGAGGCGCCCGATGATCTTTTCAAAAATCCGAAGTTGTTTGCGCGTGTGTTTTTTCTCGCGGTGATCGGCCCGCGAAAAATGCGTGTAAAGCCCCTCGATGTTGAGACGCTTTTTTTTGGAAATTTCTTCGAGGAGATTCTCCGCGCGCGTGTGCCAGACGCCGAGCCGCCCCATCCCCGTGTCGATTTTCACGTGCACGGGATATTTTTTTTTGCCGGACGCAAGCGCTCGCGCGAACAAATCCGCGTCTTCCGCCGAGGAGAGGGTGGGAGTGATGCGGTACCGGATAAAGTCTGGGATCTGTCCGGCATGAAAACTGCCCAAAACGAGAATCCGCGCGGCGCGGCACGCCTTTCGAAGCGTCACGGCTTCGTCGATGTTCGCGACGCCGAAAAAACGCACGCCATTTTTGGCAAGCGCCCCGGCCACTTCTTTCATGCCGTGTCCGTACGCGTCGGCCTTCACAACGGCTAAAATGTCGGTGCGCGGATGAAGCAGTCGGCGGATCACTTTTAAGTTGTTCCTCAAATGATCCAGGCGGATTTCGATCCAGAGCATGGGGGCAGGGGTCTGACCCCCAATCAGCGGCATTTTCGCTTTCATGAGAATTTCCCCAGGGGGGTCAGACCCCGGGTCACATTGCAATCCTTCGGATAAAGATACTCCGGTTCCAAATGAAAGGGGTCGATAAATTTTTTCCGGCGGATCGATTCCAGCGCGAGCGCGGCGACACTCGACGCGCGCGGCATCACCGTTTCATCGACAAACTGCGCCGATCTTCCGGCGCGTTTGACAAACTCCGACAGCGCCAGGAGCGCCGGTTTTTTCAGTTCGCGCAAGACGCCGTTTTTCATCTCGTACAACGCCGCGTAAACCTTTCCCCGGCGGGCATCGCGCGTGACGGCCACGCGCCCCCGGAGCTTGCTCGCGTGCGCGATGGCCGCGAGGCTTGAGACGCCGACGATTTTTATTTTGAACGCGTACGCGAAGATTTTTGCCGTCGTGATGCCGACCCGCAAACCCGTGAACGAACCCGGCCCCAACCCCACCGCGACACAGCCGATGGCCCCGGGTTTTATATTGTGTTTCGCGAAAATTTCCCCGAGCGCCGGCACGAGAGTCTCGGAATGGCGCATAAACGCGTCCGACTCCCATTCGGCGATCGGGACGGCGCCGTCACCAATCGCGATGCTCAACCGGTCGCTCGAAGTGTCAAAAGAAAGGAGCTTCAAATTTTTTTTAAAAAATCCGCGTATCGCGCGCCGCGCGTGAAAATTTCTATCTTCCGCGAAGACAGGCCCGCGTGCCTGAACCGGACTTCGATATAATTTTCCGGGAAAAGGGCCCTTCCTCGGCCGGCCCATTCGACGAGGCACACCGCGCCCGACCCGAAACAATCCTCGGTCAGAAAGGCGTCTTCCCCCCTCACCGCGTCCAGGCGGTACCAGTCCAAATGATAAATTTTTTCGCGGCCCTCGTACTCGTGAATCAGCGTGAACGTGGGACTGACGACGGTTTTGGCCGCCCCGGGCACCCCGAGCGCCTTCGCCACGCCTTTGGCGAACGTCGTCTTCCCCGCGCCCAGCTCTCCCACGAGCGCCAGGGCGTCACCGCCCTTGAGCAGGGCCCCGATCCGCTCGCCGATTTTTTTCGTTTGGGCCGGCGAATGCGAGGAAAACCGGACGGA
The DNA here is from genome assembly GCA_016197155.1 of Candidatus Omnitrophota bacterium. Taxonomy (GTDB): domain Bacteria; phylum Omnitrophota; class Gorgyraeia; order 2-02-FULL-51-18; family 2-02-FULL-51-18; genus JACPWF01. The sequence goes on from JACPWF010000020.1 coordinate 8,167, forward strand.
TTTTTTCATCGGAAATGGTCAAACCCCTTTTCGGCCAGTTTCACGACCGTTCCGCCATTTTTCACGAGCCGCACCCCGTATTTTTTCTCGACCACCTTCCCGACGGGATGAAAGGCCGCCAAACCCTTCTTCGGCGGCGTGAGCGTCAGCTTCGCCGCTTCAGCGGGCGGGAGCGTGAACAAAAGCTCAAAATCCTCGCCGTCCGTGAGCGCGCGCTGAATATCGCCGGAGGACGGGATCGCTCGTTCGCTGAGGAGAATTCCCACTCGACTGGCCTTCGCGATTTTGTGAATGTCCATCGCCAGGCCGTCCGAAATGTCCATCATTGAATGAATGTTGAAATTCCCCGCCAGAAACCCCGCTTCTTTGATCCGCGGGATGAAATGCAAATGTTTTTTGGAGGCGTAGCTTCCGCCCAGACTTCCCGTCACGAAAACGACGTCCCCGTTTTTGGCTCCGGACCGCTTGAGCGCTTTTCCCCGCGGGACCTCCCCCAAAAGCGCCACGCTCAAAATGATTTTCTCCGACAGATTCGTGTCTCCGCCGGCGATGTCGACTTTAAAAACCCGCGCGAGGTCTTTCAGGCCGCGGTACATCTCCCGCGCGAAATCCACCGGCAGGTCGGCCGGGAGTCCCGCGGCGATCACCGCGCTCGTCGGCACGCCTCCCATCGCCGCGATGTCGCTCAGGTTCACGGCGAGCGCTTTGCGGCCGATCTCGTAGGCGGTCGCCTCGCTCCGGCGAAAATGCCGGTCCTCGATCAACATGTCCGTCGTAAAAAGAATGTCCTTCCCCCGCGCGGCGCTTAAAACCGCCGCGTCGTCCCCGATTCCCAGGCGCACCCGCGGCGTGTTCGGCCGCGCCCATCGCTTGATCTCGTCAATCAATCCAAATTCGCCTATATCTTTCAGTATCTTCTCCATCTCGCCTCTCAAATCAAAGACGATGCTACTCTGGCGACGGGTTCTGTCGCCCTATTCATACCGACATCGTCTTAAAAAACAAGGTCATGCCCACCATGACGAGATTGTGCGCCACGTGCGCGGTCATGGAGGGCACGAGCGAGCGCGTCTTCTCAAACAGAACCGCCAAAAAAAATCCCAGAAAAAAAATCGGCACAAACGCGACGAGGCTCCCGTGCATCGCCGCAAAGATCGCCGCGGAGCCGAGCCCCGCGGCCCGGGCTCCCCACCGCGACCGAAAGGCCGTGTAGGCAAACCCGCGGAAGAGGATTTCCTCCATCACCGGCCCGGCCGCCGCGACAAAAAATGTCAAAAATAAAAGAAAAGGCTCCGTCGATTTTTTCAAATAGATCTCGACCACCGGCTGGGGCGGCGGCTCCACCGAAAAAGTTTGCCAGAAGAGGGCCGCGCCCAAAAGAAGAACCAATAGCGCGGGGATCACCGCCGTGTAGCCCAAAAGTCCGGTCCGGACATTCCGCAAAAAATCTTTCGTTGACAGGCCGATGGATGAAAAAATACCCGCCGATTTCTTTTTCACGATCCAGAAAACGAATCCCACGGCCGCCAGATCGCGAAGAAGGCTGGATGTCAAAACCCAAAGGTCCTTCGCGGCCTCATTAAAATGGACGAAGCCGCTCGCGAAGATTCCGATCGTAGTCGTGCAGGCCTCGCTAAAAAAAAGAAGAATAAAAAGAAACAAAACCTCCTTCAACCCCCACAGAGCCGAGATCAGGGGCCCAAACTCGACTGGATAATTGATCATGCCAGTGAAACAAATTTTTCCTATCCTCCCGTAAGTTTTCTATATTAC
>JACPWF010000016.1 GCA_016197155.1 Candidatus Omnitrophota bacterium
AATCGAGTCGGTGTTGGGCGCCAGCGTCCCCGTGCGCACGCGCGCTTGGGGCGACGTGGTCAGCATCGAGCTGCAGGATGGCCAGCGGACCATTTTCAGCTTTCAAATCGCCCGCCGTTCCGCACTCCTGGAACCGCCCGCCAGGATGCCGTGGATCGACGTACCCCTGGACAGCTTTGCCGACTTGGTGGCCGGCAAGATGATCGCACTGGTCGAGCGCGGCGCGCCGAGGGATTTTCGGGACATCCACGCGCTGTGTCAGGCCGGATTGATTGCGGTCGAAAGGTGTTGGACACTTTGGGAGCAGCGGCAGGAGCTGGCAGGCAGCGATACAGACCGGGGGCGCGCGCGCCTGGCGGTCGAAACCCATCTGATGCGCATCGTCCAACACCGCCCGCTGACTGGTATCGCAGCAGCGGAACAGCGGGCCGAAGCAGCACAGGTGCGCACCTGGTTCCGGGAGGTGTTTCTTAATCCATGAGTACTTCCCTCACCTGGCTCGACGGGGCGCTTTACCCAGACATGGAGCCACCGGAAACCCTGGATACGCTCGACGAGCGCGTCGACTTTCTGGCCCGGCTGTGCGCCGCCTGGGACTTTGGCCTGCTGCCCGAGGGGGAGACCACAGCCGAGATCCGGCGCCCTGAGTGGCAGGCGGCGGTCGATGCCTGCCGGCTGCTGACCTCGCCGGCCTATCACCTGGTGCGGGCCTGGCACGGGTTGCCGGCACTGCCCTACCTGGGGCAGCGGCTGGCCTATATCCTAGGTGATCCTAATCTGGAGCATATATGAGCCAGGCCGCTGGCCTGTCCGGTCTAGACCCCTGGCCAACTTCCCGTTGAGATTTTCTTGATCTTCTCTTAATTATTTGTTACTTTGAGTAACAATATTTGTTTCCTTTTGCAACACCCCGCTTTTTCCTCTGCGTATGGACCTCTTCAGGCAAAATTCGGCGACCCGCGAAGACTTGGGGATGCTGGCGGTCATGGACGCCTTGGCTGCCGAAGACCAGGTCACCCAGCGCGAGTTGTCCCGCCAGACTGGCCTGAATCTCAAAAAGGTCAACTTCTGCCTGCACAAACTCCTGGAAAAGGGCTACGTCAAGTTCCAGCGGGCCCTGCACAATCCGGACAAGAGGGTCTACCTCTATATCCTCACCCCCGCCGGCCTCAAGGCCAAATCAGAGCTGACCTACCGCTTCCTGAAATTCACCCTCGATTTCTATAACCAGGTTGAAGCCAAAGTACAGCAGACTCTGGCGGCAATGGAAAAAGCCGGCATTGAGCGGGTGGTCCTCTATGGGGCCAGCGATGCAGCCCGCATGGTACAGGAACAGACCAGTGCCAATGGGATTGAAGTGATAGGCATCTTAGACGAGCACTATCAGGACCAAGAGTTCAGCGGTCTACCGCTCTTGAAGGCCGCCGATCTACAGAAGGACGAATGGGACGGAGTGTTGATCACTGCGCTGGAAAACCTCGATCAAGCCGAGCGCTACCTCAAGGAAGCCGGTGTAACAGCAGCCAAGGTCTGGAAGCTCTCCTGACTAGATTCGCCGAACTGCCATAAGCAGTTCGCTATTTTAAAACGTTATTCCCCAACATCTTGCGCGAAAATCACCGCGTAATTGACGGGGGCGAAGCATATCCTGTCCCAACCCCACTTTGGAGCTTCTTTGACTGAAACGCCCCGCATGCCCTGGTGGAAACGCGCCTGGAGAGTCTGGTTGCGCATCGCCACCCGTATCGGCGATTTTCAGGCCCGGGTCTTCCTCTCGCTCTTCTACTTTGTTATTGTCCTGCCCTTTGGACTGATGGTGTGCCTTTTCGCCGATCCGCTGGGGATCAAGGGCCACAGGCAGAGCACCTGGACCGATTTCCCCGACCGGTCGCAGACCCTCGAAGCCGCTGGCCGGCAGGCCTGATTCCGCACCGTGAAAGCCCTCGAATTCTGGAAGGCAGTAACTGTGGACCACAGCAATCTCCTCGAACGCATGGTCGCTCTCCTAGAGGAGTATGGGGTCCGCTACTGCGTGATCGGTGGACAGGCAGTCAATGCCTATGCCGACCCCCTGGTCAGCCTGGATCTCGACCTAGCGGTTGCTGCGCCCCAGTTGGCGGGGCTCGAAGCGTTGCTAGCCGGGACATTCAAAGTGGAGCGCTTCCCGCACAGCCTGAATATCTCGCTTCCCGAGTCGGATCTGCGGGTCCAGGTGCAGACGGATCCGCGTTACTTCGACTTTCCCGATCGGGCTTCCCAGCGCGAAGTCCTGGGCCTCATATTGCCGGTGGCCAGCCTGGAAGATGTGTTGCACGGCAAAATCTGGGCAGCACTGGACCCGGACCGGCGGGCGAGCAAGCGCCAGAAGGACCTTGCGGATATCGCCCGACTGTTGGAGACCCATCCAGGGTTGCGCACCCAGGTGCCAGGTGAGATCCTGGTCCGGCTGGTATAGATGCACATCCTCGGCCTTTCCTGCTTCTACCACGACGCCGCCGCCGCCCTCCTGTCCGACGGAAACTTGATCGCCGCGGCTGAGGAAGAGCGCTTCTCCCGCAAGAAACACGACTTCAGCTTCCCTGCCCACGCCATCCGCTTCTGCCTGCAGCAGGGCGGGATCAGCGCCCAGGACCTCGACTATGTGGTCTTCTACGAAAAGCCCTTCGACAAATTCGAGCGCATCCTGATGACCACTCTGCAGACCTATCCCCGCTCGTGGAAGGTCTTCCGGGAGTCAATGATCACCTGGTTGATGGACAAACTCTGGGTGCGCCATCACATCGAGCAGGAATTGGGCATCCCCAGGGAGAAGATCCTCTTCACCCAGCACCATCTGGCCCATGCGGCCAGCGCCTTCCTCGCCTCTCCCTACGAAGAGGCGGCCATCCTGACCGTGGACGGGGTAGGGGAATGGGCCACGGCTACCTACGGCGTCGGCAAGGGCATTGACATCCGCCTCGAAAAAGAGATTCGTTTCCCCCATTCCCTGGGCCTGCTCTACAGCGCCTTCACCGCTTTTCTCGGTTTCGAAGTGAACGAGGGCGAGTACAAAGTGATGGGCATGGCCCCCTACGGGCAGCCCCGCTACGTGGACAAGGTGTGGAAGCTGATCCAGCAGTTCGAGGACGGCTCCTTCTGCCTTGACATGGACTACTTCACCTTCCACCACTCCACCACCCGCACCTACAGCCGCAAGTTCGAGGCCCTCTTCGGGGCGCCGCGTCCCCCGGAGACCCACTTCTTCACCGAGGGCACCGGCTTCCCCAGCTACTTCGGCCCCAAGCCGGGCAATTACGACGAGCTCTCCCACTCGAACCAGCACTACGCCGACCTGGCCGCCAGCATCCAGAAGGTGACCGAGGAGGTGCTGGTCAAGATGGCCTCCTGCCTGCGCCGCCAGACCGGGATGAAATCGCGGTGTATCGCCGGCGGGGTGGGCCTCAACAGTGTCGCCAACGGCCGCATCCTGCGCGAGTCTGGCTTCGAGCAGCTCTATGTGCAGCCGGCTGCCGGCGACAGCGGCGGTGCCCTGGGTGCGGCCTTACATGTGTACCACACCGTGCTGGGACAGCCGCGCAAACTGGTGATGCGACACGCGTACTGGGGTCAGGAATATGGAAACACCGAGATCGAGACCTTCTTGCAGGGCGAGGGCATTCCCTATGAGAAAGTCGCCCAGGAAAGCGCCCTGATCGACCGCACCGTCGATGCCCTGACCCAGGGCAAGGTGGTTGGCTGGTACCAGGGCCGCTTTGAGTGGGGGCCGCGCGCCCTGGGCAACCGCAGCATCCTGGCCGATCCCCGGCGCGCCGAGATGAAGGACATCGTCAACACCAAGATCAAGTTCCGCGAACCGTACCGGCCCTTTGCCCCCTCGGTGCTGGCCGAACGCGCCGAGGAGTACTTCGACCTGCCCGGTGCGGCAGAGCACGACCCAGCCCGCTTCATGTTGCTGGTGGCGCCGGTCCGCCCCGAGAAACACGAGGCCATCCCGGCGGTGACCCATGTCGACGGCACTGGCCGGCTGCAGACTGTGTTTAGCCAGACCAACCCGCGCTACCACCGGCTGATCGAGCAGTTCGGGCAGGCCACCGGGGTGCCGGTGCTGATGAACACCTCCTATAACCTGCGCGGCGAGCCCATCGTCACCACGCCGCAGAATGCCTATAGCACCTTTGTCCGCAGCGAGATGGATCTGCTGGTGATGGGTGACTGTCTGATCGACAAACAAGGAGGAGCACTGTGAGTTATTTCAAGCGTGTGGCCGCCAGACTCGGAATCCTGGGTGAGCTGCTGCAGTTCTTCTGGGAGCGCAAGTTGTGGTGGCTGATGCCGATGATTTTGACCCTGATGCTGTTGGGTCTGCTGATCGTCTTCACGCAAGGAACTGCAGTGGCGCCCTTTATCTACACCTTATTTTAGATTAAGCCCGATGACGCCAACAGAGAAGTTGAAGGTAAAGATCTTCGCGGACGGTGCGGACAAAAAGGGCATCCTCGAGATGTACCGCAATCCGCTAATTTCCGGCTTCACCACCAACCCCACCCTGATGCGCAAGGCCGGGATCAGCGATTACCGCGCCTTTGCCCAGGAGATCCTCGCCGAGGTCCCAGACCGACCGATCTCATTTGAGGTGTTCAGCGATGTTTTTGCCGAGATGGAAACCCAAGCCCTCGAAATCGCCTCTTGGGGCAAAAACGTCTACGTCAAGATTCCGGTGACCAATACCCAGGGCGAGCCCAGCTACGAGCTGGTCCACAAATTGGCAGCCGCCGGCGTCAAGGTAAACGTCACCGCCCTCATGCTGCTGCGCCAGGTGCGGGAAGTCGGGGCGGCCGTCGCCGGTGGCGCCCCCAGCTGCGTCTCGGTCTTCGCCGGACGCATCGCCGACACTGGCCGCGACCCGGTTCCCCTGATGGCCGCAGCGGTGGAGTTGCTGCGGCTCTACCCCAATGCCGAACTCATCTGGGCCAGCCCGCGCGAACTGCTCAACATCTTCCAGGCCGACCAGATCGGCTGCCATATCATCACCGTGACCAACGACGCCCTGAAGAAATTGAGCCTGGTGGGCAAGGATCTGCGGGAGTATTCGCTGGAAACGGTGCAGATGTTCTACGAAGACGCCCGGGCTGCCGGCTTCAAACTGTGAGGAGATGCGTATGGCCCTCAGTGCAGTCGAACTCTACGAGCGGTTGAAACCCCAGCTGGGTGAGAGCGAAACCAAAGCCCTGATCGAGTACGTGGATGAAAAGATCCACGGCGAGGTGGCCACCAAGGAAGATCTGCTGCTCCAGAAAGCAGAGCTGAAAGAAGACATGGCTCTTATGAAGGCAGAGCTGAAAGAAGACATGGCTCTTATGAAGGCAGAGCTGAAGAGTGACATGGCTCTCCTGAGAACAGAAATGAAGGACGAACTCTGGAAGCTGCGGCTCATGGTGGTGATAGTCCTGGTGGTGGTGGTCGTGCTGAATCCGAAGGTACTGGAACTGGTGGGCCGGGTGCTGGGGATGGGGAGGTAAGCGTGGGCTGGTCCATGCTGGTCAGGAGCTGCTGATGGGACACACGGAGACCTATCTCGGCGAAGCCGCCCAGATCATCGCCAAACTGGATCGCCAGGCTATCGGCCGGATGGTCGACCTGCTGGTGCAGACCCGCACCCAGGGTGGGCGCCTCTTCGTGCTCGGGGTGGGTGGTAGCGCCGGCAACGCCTCCCATGCGGTCAACGATTTCCGCAAGATCGCCGGCATCGAAACCTACGCGCCCACCGACAATGTCTCTGAGTTGACCGCCCGGGTGAATGACGAGGGATGGGAGACGGTGTTCGCCGCCTGGCTGGCCGGCAGCCGGCTGAACGCGCAGGATCTCGTAATGGTGTTGTCCGTCGGCGGCGGGAACCGAGAATTAAACATCAGCACCAATCTGGTGGCGGCCATAGAATACGCTAAGAAGATCGGCGCCAAGGTATGCGGGATCGTGGGACGGGACGGCGGCTACACCGCCAAAGTCGCCGACGTCTGTGTCATTGTGCCGACCATCTCCGCTCAATCAGTCACTCCTCTTGCCGAGTCCTTCCAAGCGGTGATCTGGCACTTGCTGGTCTCGCACCCGGCCGTGCAGGTGCAGCCGATGAAGTGGGAGTCGACGACAGGCAGGCAAGCTTGAGGCAGATGGGACGTCGTTTCGTGCTGCTCGACCGCGACGGCACCTTGATCGTGGATCGCCATTATCTGGCCGACCCGCAGGGGGTCGAGTTGCTACCCGGGGTGGGGGCCGGGCTGCGCCAGATGCGCGAGCTGGGGCTGGGGCTAGTGGTGATCACCAACCAGTCGGGCGTGGGCCGCGGCTACTTCACTCTGGAACAAGTAGAGCAAGTGCATCAGCGCCTGGGGCAACTGTTGGCGGTGGAACAGGTACAGCTAGACGGTATCTACTCATGCCCTCACACCCCCGCAGACGGCTGTTCCTGCCGCAAACCCGCGACCGGCCTAGTAGAAAAGGCAGCCTCAGAGTTGGATTTCGAGCCTCAGAGTTGTTTCGTGGTAGGCGACCGCCTCTGCGACGTGGAGTTGGGCCGGCGCATCGGCGCCACCACCTTTCTGGTGCGCGGAGAAACTGGACAAATCAACGAAGGAAAAATGGCGATGGCGCCCGACTATCTCGTGGCCGGGGTCGGCGAGGTGGGGGCGATTTTGGCCGGGCTACTCAACTAGTAGGTACTATGGGAGATCTGACCGCGACAAGCAAGATTCTGCAATTGGAACCCCTGGCAGACAAAATCGCCGCCCACCAGAAGCAAGGTAAGCGGGTGGTGCTCTGCCACGGGGTCTTCGATCTCCTGCACTCGGACACCGCAGATCACGCCCGTGATGAGGGACGCGTTCGGATTGAGGTGCGCCTGGGCGAAGAAGTCCTCGAACGTGGTGTGCTCCGCGAGGTGTCGCTGTGGAAACCCTCCGTTTGCTACACCCCGACGTCTACTGCAAAGGCAGTGAGTACCGCCAACGGCAGATAGATGCGGAAAGCAATATGTCCCCGGAGATCGCCGCTGCCAGAGAAAACGGTATCGCCGTGGAGTATACCGAAGATATCGTTTTTAGTTCCTCCCAACTGCTCAACCGCCACTTCAGCCCTTTTCCACCCGAGACCGCGACCTGGCTCGAGGAGTTCGGAGACCGGCATTCGGCAGAGGAGATCATCGCCGTTCTGGACCAGGCCCGGCCACTGAAGGTACTGGTAGTGGGAGAAGCCATCATCGACGAGTACGTGTTCTGCACCGCGATCGGCAAGTCGACCAAAGATCCGGTGCTGGCCTGCCAGTTCAACGGCATCCAGTCGATAGCCGGCGGCAGCCTGGCCGTGGCCAACCATCTGGCCGGCTTCTGCGACCAGGTGGAGCTGATCACCTGCCTGGGTGAGCACGAACGCCGCGAGGACTTCGTCCGCCAGGCGCTGCTGCCCAATGTGCGGCCGACCTTCGTCACCAAACACGGGGCGCCGACCATCCACAAACGGCGATTCGTCGATCCCTACTCGCAGAGCAAACTGCTCGAACTCTACGTCATGGAAGACCACCCCCTCCAGGGCGAGGATGAAGCAGCATTGGGCAAGTCTTTGGCGGCGGCCCTCATTGACTGTGACCTGGTGGTCTGCATGGATTATGGCCACGGAATCCTGACGGCGCCCAACATCGAAATCCTCTGTACCCAGTCACGTTTTCTCGCTGTGAACACCCAGTCCAACGCGGGCAACCGCGGCTTCAATCCAATATCCAAGTACGGGCGCGCTGACTATGTCTGTCTTGCCCACCACGAAATTGCCATCGAAACCCGCATGCGAGATGGCAATCTGCGCGACCTGTTACTGGAAGTAGCGCAGCGCATCGATTGTGCCAATTTCACCGTCACCCACGGTAAGTCGGGAAGCCTGCACTATTCCCCCGATCAAGGCTTTGCCGAGGTGCCGGCCTTTGCCACCCAGGTCGTCGACCGGGTCGGCGCAGGAGATGCGGTTATCGCCTTGACCTCCCTACTGGTACATCAACGCGCGCCCTGGGATATCGTCGGTTTTGTGGGCAACGTTGCCGGCGCCCAGGTAGTCGCCGAACTCGGCAACCGTGTTCCAGTGGGGCGGATTCCCCTCGCCAAACATATCATTTCATTGATGAAATAGGGCGAAATGACGGCTTTGAAAACAGTTTTGGTGACAGGGGGTGCCGGATACGTAGGTGCCGTCTTGGTGCCCAGGCTACTGGAACAAGGATACCGCGTCAGAGTTCTCGACCTCTACATCTACGGCGGGCAGGTCCTCAGCGCCGTCAGCAGCCACCCCGGCCTGGAACAGATCAAGGGAGACATCCGCGACCGCGCCCTGCTGGAGCGGGTGATGCCCGGCTGCGACGCGGTGATCCACCTGGCCTGTATCTCCAATGACCCCAGTTTCGATCTGGATCCGGGCCTCGGCAAGTCGATCAACTACGATGCCTTCTTCGATCTGGTCGCCGTGGCCAAGACGAGTGGAGTCAGACGCTTTGTCTATGCCTCCTCCTCGAGTGTGTACGGGATCAAGGAGGACGACAATGTCACCGAGGAGTTGGCGCTCGAACCGCTGACCGACTACTCCAAGTACAAGGCCCTGTGCGAGGAAGTGCTGCTCAAAGAACGCGAACCCGGATTCACCACCCTGATCCTGCGGCCGGCCACGGTCTGCGGCTATTCGCCCCGCTTGCGCCTCGACCTGACAGTTAACATCCTCACCAACCTGGCCATCAACAATGGCAGGATCACCGTCTTTGGCGGCCAGCAGAAACGTCCCAACATTCATATCGAGGACGTGGCCCAACTGTACATCGGGTCGCTGCGATGGCCGGATCAGGCCGTCGACGGCCACAACATCAACGCCGGGTATGATAACCACCGTGTCATTGAAAATGCCGAGATTGTGCGGCGGGTGGTGAAACGCGATGTCGAGATCGTCGTCACCCCGAGCGACGACCACCGCTCCTATCATATCTCGTCCGAGAAGATTCGCCGGGAACTGGGCTTTGTGCCGCAACACACCATCGAGGATGCGGTGTGTGATCTGGCCCAGGCCTTCGAGGCCGGCAAAATCCCCGAGTCGATGACCGACCCGCGCTACTACAATATCAAGACCATGCAGAGCATTGGCCTGCGGTGAAGCCGAATCTGCGGATCGGCATCGACTTCGACAATACCATTGCCAGTTACGACGAGTTGATTCACCGGGTAGCACTGGAGAGGAATTTGATCGATGCCGGCGAGGCCCCGAACAAACGGACGGTGCGCGACCGCATCAGGCAACGAGAAAATGGAGAGGTCGAGTGGCAGATGCTTCAAGGGATCGTCTATGGCCCCAGAATGGGAGAGGCATTGCCGATCCACGGGGTCCGTGAGTTCTTCAACCGGTGCCGAAAAAGCGGTGCGCAGACCTTCATCGTCAGCCACAAGACCGAATACGCCAATTTCGATCCTACCCAGACACCGCTCCGGAAAGCGGCTCTGGCCTGGATGGAAACGAAGGGCTTTTTCTTAGCCGATGGCCTGGATTTGAGCCGTGCTGATGTGTATTTCGAGGCGACCCGCCAAGAAAAGATCGGTCGCATCCAGCAGCTAGGCTGCACCCACTTTGTCGACGACTTGGAGGAAGTCTTTCGAGAGGATGGTTTCCCGGAACCCACGATGAAGGTTCTATTTGCCCCCCAACCTCCGCCTTCACCGTTGGCAGGTCTCGCAGTTGCCTCTACATGGGATGAAGTAGCCCGCCTTGTATTCGACGCCCGCACTTGAGCAGGATATCCTCCCAGTGGTTAGCCGCCTACTAGGCAGTCAAGTGGCCGCAGTGGAGAAGTTGGAAGGAGGGCGCAACAGTCGGGTCTTTCGGGTGGATCTGGGTCCGGCCAGGTCCGTAGTCGTCAAGGCCTATGCTCGCCTCGATCGTCTCAGGATAGAGTTTTCGACACTCGAATTCCTCTGGTCACACGGTGTGCGCATCATTCCCGAACCACTCTCGGCGAATCCAGACATGGGATGCGCAGTTTATCAGTTCATTGCAGGGGAGCGAATTCACCCCAGTGAGGTGTCCAATGGCGATATTGATGCTGCAGTCTCCTTCTTAGGTGCCTTGCGCGACCTTGGCCAAAGTCCGGACGCCCAGGCCCTTCCCCTAGCATCTGAAGCCTGCTGGACCCTTGGGGAAATTTTTCACAGTATCGAGCAGCGCCTGGATCGTTTTGCTGGTCTTCTGGGCAAAGGAGAACCTTGGCGTCAGTTGCGGTGTTTCTTCGCAGAGGACTTTCTCCCCGAGTTGGCGGCGGTGCGCCAATGGAGTGAAGAATGTGGGGGAGCTCTGTGGAACAACCCAATATCTGTGGACCGGAAAACACTGAGCCCATCCGACTTCGGGTTCCATAATGCCATCAGGCAACCGGACGGAGCTCTCGTTTTCCTTGACTTCGAACATTTTGGCTGGGACGATCCCGCCAAGATGGCAGCCGACTTCCTGCTCCACCCCCATGAATCCATGGCTTTCGGATACAACCTGAAACAGAGGTTCCTCGCGCAATTGCTCACCCGGCTCGACAGCAGTAGAAGTTGGTTGGAGGAGCGCATACGCCTAGTAATGCCATTGTATAGCCTGAAGTGGAGTGTCATCCTGCTCAACGAGTTTGTCCCCACACACCTGGCGCGCCGCCGCTTTGCCGGGAACGGCAACCATGGGGAAGAACTGTTGTTGGCTCAGTTGCAAAAGGCCCGTGCCATGCTCCGGTGTAGTCAGGAAGCCAGAACCCGAGCCTGCCAAGATAACTGAGAGTCATGCCAAAATCTGCTGCTGCTCTCCTTGATGAACGGTCTCTCGAACTGCGCCGGACCATTGTCCGGATGTTGGCAGCGGGAAAGCGCGGTCACCTTGGCGCCGCCTTTTCGCTGGTGGAGATTCTCCGGGTGCTCTACGATGATATCCTGCGCTATCGCCCGCAAGAGCCGCGCTGGGCAGGCCGGGACCGTTTCATCCTCAGCAAAGGGCACGGCTGTTTGGCCCTTTACCCCCTACTGGCGGAAAAAGGCTTTTTCCCGACAGAGGAATTGTGGAAGTTCTGCAAAAGCGATGGCCTACTAGGGGGACACCCAGAGCACAGAACTCCAGGAGTAGAAGCCTCGACCGGCAGCCTCGGCCATGGGCTTTCTATAGGCATAGGGTTTGCCCTGAACGCCCGCTATGAGAAGGCGGACCATCGGGTGTTCGTGGTCATCGGCGACGGAGAGTCCAATGAAGGATCCGTCTGGGAGGCGGCACTGAGTGCAGGCAAGCACCGGCTGAGCAACCTGACGGTCATTGTCGATTACAACAAACACCAGTCCTACGGAGCCGTCGCCGAAGTCCAAGAACTCGAACCCCTTGCGGACAAGTGGGAAAGCTTCGGCTTTGCCGTCACCCAGGTCGACGGCCACGACGTCGAGGCCCTCAGGCAGACCTTTTCCCGGGTGCCGTTGAACCCGACAAAACCCAGCACCATCATCTGCCATACCATCAAGGGCAAAGGCGTCTCCTTTGCCGAGAACAACATGCAGTGGCATCATAAGAGCGGCATTAAGGACGAGGAGATTCAGGCACTGCTACACGCATTGGGAACGCACTGATGCGCAAAACCTGCCTCGATATGGTATACGAACTCGCCCAGCAGGATGAGCGGATCTTCTTCATTGGTTCGGATCTGGGGGTGGGAGTCCTCAAGCAGTTCAAAGAAGAGATACCGGAGCGGTTCCTCATGGAGGGGGTAAGCGAGGCCAATATAATCGGCGTTGCTGCGGGGTTGGCGTTGGAAGGCAAAATCCCCTACATCAACACCATCGCCACCTTCCTCACCCGCCGCTGCTTTGAGCAGGTGGTGATCGACTTGTGCCTTCACCGCGCCAATGTCCGCCTCATTGGCAGTGGGGGAGGATTGGTCTATGCCCCTCTTGGGCCGACCCACCTGGCAGTGGAGGATCTGGCCATTCTGCGGGCGGTGCCCAACATGACCGTGATTGCTCCAGCCGATGCAGAAGAGATGCGCCGCCTGATGCCCCAGACGGTCGACTATCCAGGGCCAATCTACATTCGTTTGGCCAAAGGATACGACCCGGTGGTGAGCCGGGCCGACCTTCCTTTCGAGATTGGCAAGGCGATACAGATGCGCGAGGGGGCGGATGCGCTGCTGGTGACCACCGGCATCTGCCTGCAGGTGGCGCTGGAGGCAGCCGACCAACTCGCTAAACAGGCGCTGGAGGTCACAGTCCTTCATGTTCATACCATTAAGCCACTAGATACCACGGCATTACTCGAATGTGCTGCCAAAGTGCCAGTGGTAGTGGCGGTCGAGGAACACTCGGTGATCGGCGGGCTTGGCAGTGCTGTTGCCGAGGTATTTGCCGAAGCAGACCTGGACTCGATCAAGCGCTTCCGCAGGATTGGCATCGCCGACCGTTTTGCCGAGGAGTACGGGTCGCAGAATAGCCTGATGGCACACTATGGAATCACTGCGGAGCGAGTGGTCGACGTGGTACAGGAGCTGGGGAAATCGTTCAAGTTGAGGTGTGGTCTAGGCTGAAAAGGAGATGAAGTTATGGGTCTAGGGATGGCAAGCGTAAAACTGTACCTAGAGCTCTACCATCGCGGTGTTCTTAAAGACTGTGAATCTATAATCGAGATGGGTTCCCAAGAGCTTCACTTGAAAAAATCTGATTTTGAGAACATTATTCGCATCTCTGGGACACCAAACTATGTTGCTAGTGCTTTTTCGCCTTGGCAGTGGCCCGCGCAACCGCGGTGTTCATCCAGAGTGTTTTATCGTTTTTTAGGATTCCAAAAATATAATTGTGTTGATCTGAATCAGGAGCATGGAGCTGTTTCTCTCGACTTAAACCATCCGCTGCAAGATAGTTCTCTTTTCTCGCAATTCGATCTGGTGACCGATCATGGATGTAATGAGCATGTATTCAATACTGGAGAAGCATACCGGACAATGCACCGATTATGCAAGCCTGGCGGAATCATTCTTATCGATCAAAGTGTCTGGGAAGGAAATGGTTACTACCTGTACGACCTTTCTTTTTTTGAAGGTCTTGCAGCTGCAAATAGCTACAAAATAATTTATTCTGGCTACGTTGTTACATTTAGAGAACGTACTAGCGATGGAAGCAACATTCAATATCCTATCAAGGGTCGTTTCTTTCCGAGCAACAAAAACACCACGGGTATATGCTCAGCTTCTTTCCTGATCCCCCTGGTCGGACATATGTGCCTGTCTACTCAACTTCATTGGATAGTGTCGGGACCAAGGAACTGTTGAGAACAATTTTAAAGAGATTGGCAATGAAATTTGGCGGAAGGCGATAATGGGCCGTTTACTAAACATCGTCACTCCACTCCATAAGCGGACGACGCGAAACTATGTCGACCGGATGGTAGACGACAAGGTTCACTGTATGCTCAAGGCCAAGGAGTACGAATCGGATTATTGGGATGGGGACCGGCGCTATGGCTATGGCGGCTACCGCTACGATGGCCGCTGGAAGGCTGTGGCCAAATGCCTGATCGACATCTACAACCTCGGCCCGACAGCGAAGATCCTTGACGTAGGTTGCGGAAAAGCACACCTGCTGTACGAGCTGCACCAACTGCTCCCAGAGGCAGAAGTAGCAGGGTTTGACATCTCGCGCCATGGATTACTCGATGCAGCTGAAGCAATCCGCGACCACCTGTTTGGGTACCGCGCTCAAGATGCCTATCCGTGGAGCGATGGTTACTTCGATTTAGTGATCTCGTTGGGATGCCTGCACAATCTCAGGTTGTTCGAGTTGCAGACTGCGCTGCATGAGATCGAGAGAGTGGGCAAGAACAAATTCGTCATGGTCGAAAGCTACCGCAACGAGCAAGAGCAGTTCAATTTGCAGTGTTGGGCACTGACTTGCGAGTCCTTTTTTGACACTGCGGAATGGATATGGTTATACAGTCATTTTGCCTACACCGGCGACTACGAATTCATCTACTTTGAATGATTGAACCATGAAGGCAGCTATACTAGTTGAACAAAACCAGCCGCTTGTCTTAGCTGACCTGGTGTTGCCAGAACAACTCTCCTTTGGCCAGGTTCTCGTCAAGGTCCACTTCAGCGGCATCTGCGGTGCCCAACTCAACGAAATCGATGGCACCAAGGGGCCGGATCGATTCCTGCCTCATCTATTAGGTCACGAGGGAAGCGGAGTCGTGCAGGAGGTGGGAGAAGGGGTCAAAACGGTGACCCAAGGCGATCATGTGGTGATGCACTGGCGGCCAAGTGATGGGCTGCAGTCCGAGCCCCCCACTTACCGTTGGGGTAACCGCAGAGTGAACGCTGGCTGGGTAACCACCTTCAACGAGATGGCTGTCGTCTCCGAAAACCGCCTTACGCCCATTCCCAAGGATTTCGACCTGAAGATCGCCCCACTCTTTGGGTGTGCAGTAACCACGGCGATGGGCGTCATCAACAACGACGCGCAGGTGAAGATCGGGCAGTCGGTCGTGGTCTATGGAGTGGGCGGGGTTGGCCTCAACATCGTTCAGGCCGCAGGCATGGTTTCAGCCAACCCGGTGATCGGTATCGATCTCTTTGACCACAAATTGCAGATGGCCAGCAAGTTCGGCGCGACACATACGTTCAACGCCTGCACGACAACCAACCTCGAAAACCACCTCAGGGAAATCGTCGGCACCAAGGGAGCTGATGTGGTGATCGATACCACGGGCAACACCAGAGTGATCGAGCAAGCGTACGAACTAACCCACCCCGATGGGAAAACCATCCTGGTGGGCGTTCCGCGCAAAGGTGACAATATCTCCATTTATTCATTGCCCCTTCATTTCAAAAAAGTGCTGAAAGGATCGCACGGCGGCAGTGCTGAGCCACATAGAGATATTCCAGCCTACATACGGCTTTGCCAAATTGGGAAGCTCCAACTTGAATGGCTGATAACCCATACTTTTTCCTTCGAGTGCATCAACGAAGCCATCGGATTCATCCGAAGTGGCGAAGCTGGGCGTGTAGTGGTGTCCCTGTAATGCCTGGCGGAAAACACCAAAGCGGCATTAATCGTGTTCTGATCCTTGGCCATTCGGGATTCATTGGCCGGCACCTGAGGATCGCACTTGAGGAGTCAGGATCAGGGCTGTCAATCACTGGGCGATCCATGAGTGATCTTGATCTAACCAAAGCGGATGATGTAGCGACGCTTGCCGACGTGGTAAACCCAGAAACAGCCGTGGTTGTTTGTGCAGCCATCAAGAAACAATTCGGCGATAACTTGGGTGTCTTTGAGCATAATATCGAGATAATCGCGAACCTGTGTCGCTTCTTTCAGGCCCACCCGGTCGGGCGGGTAGTTTACTTCAGTTCGGCGGCTGTCTATGGTGAGGACGTACACAATCTGGCGATCACCGAGGGTACCCCGGTCTGCCCTAGATCGTATTATGGCCTAGCGAAATACGTTTCCGAATGCCTCCTTGAAAAAGCTGTCGAGCACAGGAATATTCGGTCTCTCCTTGTGCTTCGCCCACCACTCATTTTCGGCCCAGGCGATACTAGCGAATCGTATGGCCCCGTCGGATTCATCCTGAAAGCCATGCGCGGTGAGCCCATCATATTGTGGGGTGACGGCGGCGAGAAACGCTGTTTTGTTTATGTGGAGGATGTGGCGCAAGTCGTTTCTCGACTCACCCTCAGTTCTTATGAAGGCAAGGTCAATATCGCCAGCATTGAAAGCCATTCCTTCCGTGAAGTTCTCGACCTTGTCGCACAAGCCTTTCCCTCTAGCTTCGAGGTTTCTGAAAAAAAAAGGACCAAAGTCAAAGTGGACAATGTGTTTGATAATACCAGACTGATGAGTATGGTAGAGCCTTTTTCGTTCACCTCCTTGAGCACCGGCGTTCAAAAGACTACTGATTTCCTCAAAAACAACAGCCGGTGAATCGAGATGAGGTACTGCCGCCTACTCAAGACTGAGCCTGTTTCGTTATTAGCCGACTTTGGCCCACAACCCATATGTAATCGCTTCCTCGCCAATCTTCACGACCAAGAGTTCCTTCATCCCCTGCTCCTTGGCCAGTGTCAAACCTCCGGCCTCGTCCAGCTCTGTGACGCTGTCAACTCCACTGAGCTGGTTCCACCGTACGACTGGATTACCTACAACGAGCCTGAGGATCACTTGGATGACCTAGTTGAGGTTATCTGTAGTTTGCCTGGTATCTCGAAGGACTCCTTGTTTTGTGGGCTGACATTCAAAGACGACTCCACCCTGAAACGCCTCCGGGAAAGAGGATTTCTACGATCTTGGTCAGTTAACCCCAAAGAGGAGCTGGGAATCCTCAACGCCGGAGCTGGAGCAGAAACCATCCAAAATCGTTTTACCCCTGAGACAGCTCGTGGCATGGTCGCACGCCGAGGAGAACGGGCGGACGTGATTATCATCCGGCATATCCTCGAACATGCGTTTGATACGCGGGCATTCATTCAGGCCGCGAAGGAAATGATTGTGCCCGGTGGGTATGTGGTCTTTGAGGTTCCCGATTGCACCCGGGCACTTGATCGACTCGACTACTCAACTCTTTGGGAGGAACACCTGCTCTACTTTACTTCCGAGACCTTCAGGCACTCCTTTTCTGCTGGTGGCCTCTCCCTTGTTTCCCTGACGAGTTATCCCTACGTATTTGAGGATTGCCTGGTGGGGATTGCCAGAGTGGACGAGACGATCACGCCAGGACTACCCGACCGGGAGGCTCTTGAGCGGGAACTGGAGCGGGCCACCACCTTTGCAGACCAACTCCCCAAGCAACGGCAGAAGGTTGACAGATATCTGTCCGAAGCCCGCCAGGCCAAGGGGAAAGTAGCGTTGTTTGGCGCGGGCCACCTTGCCTGTACGTTTGTGAACATCCTCCAGATAGGTCACCATATCGACTTTGTCGTGGATGACAACCCCAGGAAGACCGGTCTCTTCATGCCAGGATCTGGGCTGCCGATCAAGACATCGAAATGTCTCCTTGAGGACGATATCAAACTGTGTCTATTGAGCCTAAATCCGTTTAGTGAAGCGAAAGTTATCACCAATAACCAGCACTTCGTGGACAAGGGCGGGACCTTTGCCTCGATTTTTCCAGCAAGTACTCGGTGGTTCCTACGGTGATCACACCGGAGCGAAGAGCAACGATGTTGCCCCACATAATGCTCACCCCAGAGGTAGCCTACCCAGAAGACTCGATAGTCAAGGTAAGTTCGGCTGATATCGCCGGCCTCAAGGCCCTCGCCCAGGCGAACCCTCGCAGACGAGTACGGCTGTGTGCCCATCCAAGTACCGATGATACTCTCCATGAAATGCTAATTGTCCACGAACAGGGCACCTACGTTAGACCGCATCGACATCCTGGGAAGAGCGAATCCTTCCATATCATTGAGGGTTTGGCCGATGTGGTGATTTTCACCGACGAAGGGGAGATCAGCGAGGTAATATCGATGGGCCCATACAGCTCCGATCTGGTATTTTTCTACCGCCTTGGTCCTTCCCTTTTCCATACACTCTTGATTAGATCACTGGTGCTGGTGTTCCACGAAACGACCAACGGGCCTTTCAGGAGAGCCGATTTGGTTTTCGCGCCGTGGGCTCCAGACGAATGTGACACGGCTGACGCCTCCGATTTTATGAGTCATCTCTGTCAAAAGCTCGGAGTTCCTTAATGACCTCGAGTTACTACCAGCGCCGTGAATGCCGAATCTGCAATTCGGATAATCTCAGGCTGGTCCTGCCCTTGGTCCCAACACCGTCTGGGGATAAGTACCTAACGGAATCGCAGAGGAGCATTCCTCAGGAGCCTGTCCCCCTCGATCTTTATCAGTGCGCCGTCTGCGGCCTAGTCCAACTCCCCTATGTAATCCATCCCGATGCCCTGTATGGAGATTACATCTACGAGACCTCCATCTCGCTTGGCCTGACCAAACATTTCAGGGGTTACGCCGAAGAGGTCGCCGGCAACCTGAGACTAGACCGTGGTGATCTGGTAGTCGATATCGGCAGTAACGACGGCACATTGTTGGGCCATTTCCGGGATCTCGGTCTGCAGGTGCTCGGTGTGGAACCCTCCCCCGCCAGCGCCAAGGCGCAGCATCTCGGAATAGACACTAAGGTTGGATATTTCGGCGAAGTCTTGAGTCGCGATATTCGCAATGCAGTAGGGCCCGCCATGGCAATAACCGCCAACAATGTGTTTGCCAATATTGACAATCTCGATGACGTGCTGAAGAGTTTTTTGCCCGAGACGATTTTCCACGAGCACCTGTCGTACTTCTCTCTTGGTTCACTGATGGTCTTGTTTGAACGTCATGGGATGCAGGTTTTTGATGCGACCAGAGTGGCTACTAAAGGAGGCTCCCTCCGAGGTTTCGTCCAATTAACCGAAGCAGGCCGACCTGTCTCAAATCGAGTGGCACAACTACTTGCCATAGAACATGCTTTGGGAACGAGCAATCCCGGAGTGTTCTCTGCCTTTTCCGCTACACTGGCAGCGACAAAACACCGTTTGAGTATCTTGCTCGAGGAATTGAGGGGTTCGGGGAAATCAATAGTTGGATATGGTGCATCCGTTGGTGTAACCACCCTGCTTTACCAGTTCGATATAGCCGGTTTTCTGGACTACCTAGTGGATGACAATACCGCAAAGCACTTTCGGTTCAGCCCCGGGTCCCAGCTCCCTGTTTTGCCATCCGATGTCCTTTACGAGAGGAAGCCTGATTATGCACTCATTCTCGCATGGGCCTACGCAGATCCTATTATTGCCAGACACCGTCACTTCCTAGACGGGGGAGGACATTTTGTTATTCCTCTGCCTGACCTGACCGTCATTTGAGTGCGGGGGGAAACATAGCTAGAGCATGAAAAAGCCGTTAGTGGGCCCGAGGAATCTCGTTTACGAAAATCCCTACCAGAAGATTTTCCGTGTCGAAGCTCATTTCGGGCAGTTTTCCAAGGAATACTACGTCCTGGCAACCGGACGAAAAGCGGGTATCGTTGTTATTCGCGGGGACCAAGTGTTGCTCGTTCGGCAATATCGCCTACTCATCGACCAGGTTTCGTGGGAAATTCCCGGCGGAAAAGTGGACGAACACGAAACCCCGGCCGAAGCGGCCGTACGTGAGTGTTTCGAGGAGTCTGGAATCCAGTGCTCGAAACCGCTCCCCCTGCTTTTCTACCAGCCTGGTCTAGACACTTCCGACAACCCCACCTATCTCTTCTTCACCGACAACTTTTCCGAAACCGTCGGCAACTCGCACTTCCACCCCGATGAAGTCTGTGACATTGAGTGGATTCCTCTCTCGCGTTGTATCGACATGATCGGCAAACATGATATTGTCGATTCCTTCTCCATTATCGCTTTATTGGCCTATCAGTCCCACTTGCTAGGTCACCTGACCTGGTCAGATGGAGTAGACAATGGATAAGATCCCTTGGTGGCGAACATCTTTTGGCGAACCTGAGTTGGCGAACATTCGTGAGGCCGTCCTCAACGAGCGGATCAGCCAAGGGTCGGTAACCAAACAGTTCGAGGATCAGTTTGCCAGGTCTCTCGGGGTTCCTTACGGTGTTGCGGCGACAAGCGGCAGCGCTTCGATCCTAATGGCGCTGATGGCGCTTCGAATCGGGACTGGCGACGAGGTCATTGTCCCCAACCGCACCTGGATCGCTACCGCCCATGCTGTGCTCATGACTGGTGCCAAAGTGGTGTTAGCTGATGTCTGTCCTGATCGACCGGTTTTGGACGTCGAAAACCTCGAAGCCAAGATCACAGACAGGACCAGAGCCGTGATCGCTGTTCACCTCAATGGGCGGGCCACAGACATGGTGTCTCTGGCCCTCTTAGCAGAAAAACATGGCTTCCTGGTCATCGAGGATGCATGTCAGGCACTGTATTCGCGTACCGCCGAAGGCTACCTGGGCACCCTTTCCACAGTTGGTTGTTTTTCCCTTGCTGTCACCAAGCTAGTCTCCACTGGGCAGGGAGGCATGGTAGTCACCAAAGACCCGCAGGTTTACGAGCAACTCGCCCTCGTTCGCAACCACGGTGTGACCGATATCTTCACCGATTCCTGGAGTCAGATGGGTTTCAACTTCAAATTCACAGACCTATTAGCTTCTTTTGGGCTGGCGCAACTACAACGAGTTCCCGGACGCTTGAAGCACATGCAAACTATCTACCAACACTACCTAGCGGCCATGAGGGATTTCGCGTTCCTGACTCCGGTGCCCATCGATGTGAATGATGGAGAAGTACCGCTCTATGCGGAGTTTTTCTGTCCCGATAGAGCTAGGCTGGTTGACTTTCTCGCAAGTAAGAATATTCAGACCCGCCCTGTGCCTCCAAGTCTGGAGATTTCCCATTACATCGAGAGCGACGGACATTTCCCCAACTCAAAACGTTTCGCCGATCAGGCGATGTATCTTCCTTGTGGTCCAGAACAACCTCTTGAGAATGTCGACCGGGTCATCGAGACCCTAAAAACGTTTTGAGTTCCGCAGTATCCTACCTTTTCATTCTATAATGAGATTTCGCACCTGATGCGCACTTTTGAATCGATCAACATAGGCGAGAAGGCGGAGTTGGTTCACGTCATTACAGAGGCGGACCTGGATCAGTTTGTTTCTCTCACCGGCGACAATAACCGATTACATACGGATGAGGATTACGCCCGTAATACCGCCTTCAAGAAACGAGTGATCCACGGCATGTTAGGTGCCTCCTTTATTTCTGCAGTTATCGGCACCAAGCTGCCTGGAGATGGGGCGCTGTGGTATGCCCAGAGTTTGGATTTTCTCCTGCCTGTCCGCATCGGTGACACGATTCGTGTCGTGGCCGAGGTAGTCAAGAAAGTCAGCCGTTTGCGCACCATAGAACTACGGACGACGATCTATAACCAGGATCGGCAGATCGTCACCAGTGGAACCGCCAAAGTCAAAGTTGTGGAATCGCGTAGAGCAAATGGAGAAAGAACTACCGAGGAGAGTAGAAAGGTCGCACTAGTAATTGGTGGATCTGGAGGGATCGGGCGAGCTACATGCATCCAACTCGCCCGGGATGGCTTTGCTGTGGCCATTCATTATCACCGCAACCGCAAGATGGCCGAGGAGACCCTGGCAGAGGTGAGGGCATTGGGGCAAGACGGCATTGTAGTGTCTGGGGACATCACCGATCCCACCCAGGTCGACGAACTGGTGTGGCAAGCACAGAGATCCCTACAGACGATCTCGGTTGTTGTCAACTGCGCGACAGCCAGAATTCCCAGCATTAACCTCAAGAATCTCAGGTGGGACGATATCCAAAGATCGATCGATATGGAGGTCCGAGGAGCATTTAATCTTCAGAAGAGCACTGTCCCATCTATGGAGGAGTGTGGGCATGGTAGACTCATCTTTCTGACCTCTCATGCCATTGAAAAACCCAATTCGGAATGGTTACCTTATATCACCGGGAAATCGGCGCTTCACGGATTTGCCCGTTCGCTAGCGATCGCACTTGCCCCAAAGGGAATCTTGGTGAACCTCGTCTCGCCAGGAATGACTGATACCGACCTGATCGCCGATGTTCCCGAAAAGGCCAGGCTACTGACCGAGGCCCAAACTCCCTTGCGTCGCCTAGCTAGGCCCGATGATGTCGCGGGTGCCATCAGTTTCCTCGCTTCCGATAAGTCCCGCTTTCTCACCGGGGAAACTATTCGCCTGAACGGCGGTCAGGTGATGATTTGAACGCCCCGACTTACGCCGAGATTCTTTCCCGAAACCGCGAATTGGAACAGACGGTGTCGGGAGATCCTTACAGAATAGCGGTTGTCGGTAACGCCACTACCAATCTCATCAAGGAGATTCTGGAGTACTCCCTGCGATCCCATGGTATCGCTGCAGAAGTTCAAATTGGCAACTACGATAATATTGTTCAGGATAGCTACAACTTCCGCAATGCCAACGCTATTGTCGTTTTCTGGGAGCTTTTCAACCTCCTCGATGGTTTCCAGGGTAGTGCCCCACTATTACCCACCAACGATTTAGAGGGGCTGATAGCGAAGACTGAGGCCGAGATTGATCTAGTCCTCCGAAACCTTTCCATTCGCCCTCTAGTTCTTTTCAATCTCTTCACTGCCGATATATTCACCTATGCCTACCCTGGCGACCTGCTCCTTGATAAAGTTGCCTCCAGGTTGAATGCTTTCGCCGAGGGGCGCGCTGGGAGAACCGTGAGGTTCGTCGATCTCCGCCGGATATTCATGGGGCTCGGCATAAGGAATTGCCTCGACCTTAGGCAGTTCTACTCATCGAAATCTGTCTACAAGGTGGATTTTTTCAGAGCCTATGCCGATCACGTCCTCCCCTTCTTCCTAGCCGCCAATGGCAGGTCCAGAAAGGTTCTTATTCTCGACTGCGACAACACCCTATGGAAGGGAATCATCGGCGAAGACGGCTTCGATGGCATCGAGATGAATCCCACCACGGCTGATGGCGCAGTATTCGCCGAGGTGCAGCGAATCGCCCTATCCCTAGGAAAGGACGGCGTGCTTCTCGGCCTGTGTTCCAAAAACAACCCCGGCGATATCGACGAGGTGTTCGGCTCGCACCCAGACATGCAGCTTCGGGCAGAGGATCTGGTGATCAAAAAGGTCGGTTGGTCAAATAAAGTGTCGAGTCTCAAGGAGATCTCCCAGCAACTCAACATCGGGCTGGAGAGTATCGTGTTTGTCGACGACTCACAGTTCGAAGTGGAAATGGTCCGCCAACAGCTGCCCGAGATCCTGACACTGCAGGTACCTACCACCATCTCCGCTTTTCCTGGATTGCTCCGTGACCATCTACCTTGTTTTCTCACCTTGGAAAACACCACGGAAGACCGCCAAAAGACCGCCATGTACAAGCAGCAGGAAACCCGGCAACATCTTAGGAACGAGTTCAGCTCGTTGGAGGACTACTTGGCCTCGCTGGAACAGCGGCTGACTATTTTCGTCAATGTAGACTCCACCTCTGCCCGCCTGGCACAGATGTGCCAGAAAACCAATCAGTTCAACCTGACCACCAAACGATACTTGGAGGCGGATGTCAGGCGTTTCCTGGGCCAGAGCGACAAACTCATTTTCGCTTTTTCTTTGATGGATCGATTGGGGGACAGTGGAATTACCGGCCTGTCGATCCTGTCTCTGGACGAGGCCCTGTGCCAGGCTGACATCGACGTGTTCCTCATGAGTTGCCGGGTAATCGGCAGAAATGTAGAGTATGCTTTCATGGACCATCTCCTATCGGCGTTGCAGTCTAGGCAGATCAAGAAGGTGACTGCCCGGTATATTGCCACGCCAAAGAACGAGATGGCTCGGACATTTTTCGACAGTTGTGGTTTCTCGGTGCTGACCGAAACACCGTCAACAAAGGAGTATCTACTGGTCCTCGAATGCTACCATCCAAGGCAGCTAAGTTATATAGAGGTAGTCCGTGGAGGATAAGATCCGCCGCATCATGTCGGCTGTATTCGGGGTACCTATGGAGTCGATTGATGGTTTGACGTCGCATCAGACTCTCGAGCAATGGGATTCTCTGAGCCATATGAAACTGGTTACAGCACTCGAAGAGGAGTTCGGAGTTGTTTTTAGTGACAGCGAGATTTTAGAGTTGCTGAGCTACCCGCTTGTCCTTCTGATTCTTTCAGAAAAAACTGGAACTCCTCGACGTTGATCACCACCAGTGATTACTTCCCGATGGTTCTCTGGACCTCAATGGAAAGGTTCATCAGCGAGAACTATCGGCCTGACCATATCCTATGCTCGCGAGATTACTTCCAGTGGCTTTTCCGGATCAGTAGTTCCGCAGATCGCGCCCCAGTCATGTGTGCCTGGGAGGGCGACGAACTGACCGCCATCCTCGGTTGCCTGAACCTCACCATGCAGTGGGGTAGCCACCATCAGGACGTACCAGCCGTCGGTCTTACCCATTGGATGTCCAGCAAACGTGCTCCAATTGGCGTCGGCTGGATCCTGGCACGCAAGGCACTGAGCTGTTGCGATCTGGCGATCACCCTGAACTCCAGCAAGTTGGGATCGCCGTTTTTCAGATCTTTGGGTTGGTCTTTCCGCGAAAGTATTCCGCGCTATCTTTGCATCCTCGACAGACAACGCTGTGACATATTAGCCAGCTCCACAGAAGGCAGAACTCTCGATCGCCTCGTTTTTTCACCTCCTCATTCGACCCAAAACCCTGAGCTAATAGACTTTGCCAACTATGCGCCGCGGTGGGAGTTGTACCCACAGATGCTTTTCAGTATCAAGAGATCCAGCGAATATCTACAGTGGCGATACCTAGAGCATCCGGTGTTCACCTACCACCTGTTGGTGTCTGGTGAAGGTCATCGGCCAGCAGTATGTGTTTACCGCATCGAACAAGCCTATGGTATAGGTGAGGGGTCAGTCGGCCGAATCGTGGAGTTTTTCCACCCTGATGACGAGAATGGCCGGATAGAAGGATCCATGTTGCTATATTTCGTCCTAAAGCGGTTGCGCGTTGTAGGTTGTGCCTTCGCCGAGTTTTATTGTACCAGCGAAGCCTTTGGTCAAACTATCCTAGCTTTGGGCGGAGGAGTTGAGCCTCCGGGTCACTATGTCCTGCCAAGCCGCCTGACACCAATTCAGTCGATAAGGCACGACATCAACCTGACGTTTTCTCTCCCTAAGGGTCTTCCCATGCCAACGGAAGCCGGGTTATATGTAACGCGATCCGACATTGACGGGGACCAGCCTGTACGCCATATGCAGGTATGATGCACACAGCGATCGAAAAAGGTATCTATCATCAGGTATTCTTCCACGAGAGGAGTTAGAAATGGGACCATTAAATCTAAAAGATATGGCCAATAGAACAGTTCAGCATCAGGTTCCTGAAAACGTGAAACTAAAACACGCCGACTGTCCTGATATCGTCAGACTGGAGTTGACCAACACCTGCAACCTTGCCTGTCCGCACTGCCGTCATCATAGCAAGGAAAAACGAAAGCCGGAGAACTATTCCCCGTATTACAAGACTCCGATTGACATGACCGAAGACCAGGTTGCCGCGATATTCGATGAGGTCGCTCCCTACAAGCCCTCGGTAACCCTTAATGTTGCCAACGAGCCACTTATCGCCCACACCTTCCCGTTTGCTGTCCGCAAAGTCAAAGAATGTGGCCTGAGCGGGACCTTCAACACCAATGGAGTCACCTTAGACAGAAAAATCGCTCAACTGCTAGTGGATGTTGAGTATGACTCCGTGAATATCAGCATTGATGCGGTGACGCCGGAGACCCTCAAGTTAGCCCGCGGAATCACCCGCCTCGACCATCTCATCAAAAACGTGGAGATGCTGCTCGAGATCAGGGGGGAGAAGAAAACTCCCCGTGTCGGAGTCACTTTCGTAGAAACAGATTATAATTACCACGAGATAGTATGGAATGGGGAAAGGATGAATAAGTTGCGGGACCTTCACAACAGCGGGCGTTGGGACGAGATTCCTTTCTGCCAGCCCTGTGATTACTGGGTTGAGACGTTTGACATGAAAGAAGAAGAACGTGATGGCTTCCTGATCCGCAATCCGTCCCCCTATACCACTTTTTACAATGTGAAGAGCCGATTGGACAACTGGAACAAGGATCTTCACGACCGACAGGGTACCGGGAAAACCAGAGACCACAGCGATATCTAGCAATCCGATTGCAGGAGGAGGTCACTGCCACATCTTCCAAAAAGATATATTCTTGCCTGTTAGCCGTAACTGATTTTACTAGTGGCGATCTCGTTTTTTTCGCGCCAATATCAGCAGCTTCGATCCGAGGGCACAACTGCTCTGCGGCGCAAACTGAGGAGGCTGCGATTACTGCTCTTGAGGTTTTTGTCTCTGGCAGTTGCCATTCCAGTGATCCTTCTGATACGAGCGATACGGCCGATACTGTGGATCAGGTTTGGTCCGATTCGTTCGGATGTCCTTGGTCATTTTGTGTTCAACACAGAATATTATCTGTGCCGTAGAGACAAGAGCCAGTTCACCTCCTTGGACCTTTTTTACTTTGAGCATAACCCTCCGGTCAACAGCCAATGGGCCTTGATGATACAAAGGGTTCTCACTGTCCACTCTTTCATTTTCTTCCTCGACAAAGCCAATAGGCTGATTCCTGGGGGTACTAGACATTTTGCCCGCCTACTCCCAGAAGGGCGGGGAAGCATAGATCCTGAAGGCTTGCTGGCGCAAACCGAACCTCACCTGAATTTCACCAGCGAGGAGGAAAGGTTAGGCCAGAGATTTCTCGAAGAGACCGGCCTCAGACAAGATGAGCGATTCGTGTGCTTGATCGTAAGAGATTCAGCCTACAAGAACTCTATCCATCCCGCCGTTGACTGGTCGTACCATGACTACCGAGATTCACATATTGACACCTATAGATGTGCCGCTTGTGCTTTGGCGGAACAGGGTTACTGGGTCTTTAGAATGGGGAAAGCTGTGCAAGACCCGTTCCAAGCCAATCATCCTCGCATCATCGACTACGCCAAATCTGATGATCGCAATGATTTCCTGGACATTTGGCTGGTAACCCATTGCGAATTCGCAATAACAACTGGGACTGGACTTGATGAGGTCTGCACTGTTTTCAGGCGCAAGTATGTCCATGTCAACCAAATTCCCGTTGGTGGAACTCGCAGTTTCACCCCTAGTCTCGTGACATTCAAGCAATTAAGATGGAAG
Source organism: Candidatus Omnitrophota bacterium (assembly GCA_016197155.1). Taxonomy (GTDB): domain Bacteria; phylum Omnitrophota; class Gorgyraeia; order 2-02-FULL-51-18; family 2-02-FULL-51-18; genus JACPWF01. The sequence continues at coordinate 26,814 of JACPWF010000016.1, forward strand.
TCAAGTGGGGTGCCCCTAAGCTTGAGGGAACAGATAGCAACGGGCAGTATCTATGCATTGCACAAGAGTGCGTACGACAATCTAGGCATTGAGATCGTCGATAATACGCCCGAGGAAATCCTGGAAGCGGTTCTGGAGTTTGAAGCATTGCGAACCGGTTCTTACGACGAAACTCGTGAAGATATGGAGCTACAGGCCAGGTTCTGGGCCATTCTGGGCGAATGGGCTGCTTTTGGCAAGTACCACAACAGTATCCAGGCCACGGTGAGTCCCTCGTTCCTCCGAAAAACCCACCCCTGGTTCCTAGCCTAGTCTCCAACCTGCGAGGGGCATCTCTCTCCACCACAAGGCAGGATCCAGTTTTTGGTTCCCCACACGCTGCTGAAGGATCTATTATTAAGGGGCAAGTATGACCATTAACCGCTCTTTGAGTGTTTTTTTTCCATGCTACAACGACGCGGGAACCATAGGAACGCTTGTTGCGCAGGCCGACATCGTTGCTCGGGAATATACCGATGACTATGAAATCACTGTAATTGATGACGGCAGTAAGGACAGCAGCAGAGAACTTTTGGTCCAACTTAAGGATCACTATCCTCACTTGAAGTTGGTTTTTCACGAGGTCAATCGCGGATATGGAGGTGCACTTCAGTCTGGCTTCCGTAATGCTACCAAGGATCTTGTTTTCTATACTGATGGAGATGGCCAGTACGACGTGTTTGAGTTGCGGAAATTATTACCTATAATGCAAGATGGGATTGATGTAGTGAATGGCTATAAGATCTCACGCTCTGATCCGGTTCACCGAATTGTTATCGGCAACGTCTATCTCTGGTTAATGCGTCTGCTGTTCAACTTTCATGTCCGAGATGTGGATTGTGACTTTCGGCTTATCAGGCGGAGAGCTGTTCATTCGATACAACTTGAACACACCAGCGGTGTCATCTGCCTGGAACTCGTGAAGAAACTGGAACTAGCAGGGTATCGGTTTGTTGATTATCCTGTTCATCATTTCCACAGAACCTATGGCCGCTCTCAGTTCTTCAACTTCAGGAGGCTATTTGCCACGGGCCTGAATATCTGGCGGCTATGGTGGAAACTGATGGTGCGCCGCGCTACGCCTACTGCTATCGCACACCACGCCCCACCTTCCACAGTAGACAAACAATCAGACACTGCTTGAAGTCAAAAGTTATGGAAGAGTGGAACAAGATGGCGCAATATGGCGATGCGTTTGAAGGAAAGAAGATCCTTATCACCGGAGGACTGGGTTTTATCGGCTCAACTTTAGCTGCCAGGTTAGTCAATTTGAACGCCGAGGTTGTTCTTGTCGATTCCCTTATTCCTGAGTACGGCGGGAACTTTTTCAACATTATCGGAATCAAGGATCGGGTCAAGGTGAACATCGCTGATGTTCGCGATGTATATAGCATGAATCACTTGATCCAAGGCCAGGACTATCTATTTAACCTGGCGGGACAGACCAGTCACCTCGATTCGATGAGAGATCCATATACCGATATGGAGATCAACTGCCGTGCTCAATTATCCATACTCGAAGCATGCAGAAAGCATAATCCTGGGGTAAAGGTGATTTTCGCCAGCACACGCCAGATTTACGGCGTACCCGATTATTTGCCGGTTGATGAGAAGCACCTCCAGCATCCTACGGATGTGAACGGTATCAACAAGATGGCTGGAGAGTGGTACCATATCATCTATAACAACGTCTATGGTATTAGGGCTTGTGCGCTAAGATTGACCAATACCATTGGCCCACGTATGCGTGTTCGGGATACGCGGCAGACTTTCCTTGGTTGGTGGATTCGGTCGCTATTTGAAGGCAGAGATATTGAGGTTTTCGGAGATGGAATGCAGCTTCGCGACTTCAACTACGTTGAGGATGCCGTAGATGCGTTTTTGGAGGCTGCTAGCTCTGAAGCGGCGAACGGTAAGATCTTCAACCTCGGGGGCACAGAAATCATCACTTTGAAGGAACTAGCTGCACTTATGGTTGAGATCTACGGTAGCGGAACGTTCCGTATTGTGCCCTTTCCTTCCGATAGAAAGGTGATAGACATTGGCCACTATTATGGCGATTTTGGATTGATACACCAAACGCTGGGGTGGAGTCCAAGTACCTCCCTCAGAGTAGGCCTAGCCAACATTTTGGAATACTATTCAGCCCATGGTGCTCACTACTGGGGAGGTTCAGATGATCCCGTTCGGTGATCTGGCGAGGCAATACCAGATTTATAAGGATGAGATTGATGCTGCCGTTGCCCAAGTTTTCAATCGGGGATGGTACATTTTAGGTGAAAAAGTAGAGCAGTTTGAGATCGCGTTTGCCCGTTATTGTGGAACTCAATATGCAGTAGGGGTCGGATCTGGAGTAGATGCTCTTCACTTGAGTCTCGTCAGCCTTGGTGTGGGTGCCGGAGATGAGGTTATTACCGTAGCAAATACCTGCGTTCCGACTCTGTCAGCAGTGTCGCTCGCAGGGGCTACGCCAGTGTTAGTTGACGTGGATCCCGCGACGTATACGATGGATCCTCAACAGATCGAGCAGCGGATCACAGATCGAACTCGTGCCATTCTTCCGGTTCATATCTATGGGCAATGTGCAGATATGGATCCGCTATTGGAGATAGCACAACGCCGAAGCCTTTTCGTTATCGAAGACTGTGCTCAAGCACATGGGGCCACCTACAAAGGAAAGAAAGCGGGCTCGATGGGGGTAACTGGTTGTTTCAGTTTCTACCCCAGCAAAAACCTAGGTGCCATGGGCGACGCAGGCTTGGTCACGACAAACGACGCCAAACTGGCAGAAAAACTGAAACAACTTCGAAACTACGGCCAAGAGCAGAGGTATTATCACTCGATTAAGGGATTTAACAGCCGGCTTGATGAACTACAGGCTGCAGTACTGCTGGCCAAACTCCCTTACCTGGATTCGTGGAATGCACGCCGCCGCGAGATTGCATCAATCTACAACCGAGGATTGGCAGACGCCAAAGTTGTCTGTCCCGTGGAGGCTTCTGATCGATGGCACAACTACCATCTCTACGTGATTCAAGTCTCTAACCGCGAACGATTTCAGGGCCAACTCCGCGACCTGGGAGTCCAAACGATGATCCACTACCCGGTGCCCATCCACCGGCAGGAAGCCTACAGTGAAACCCGGGACCAAGTACGTTATTTAGCTCAAACTGATATGCTTTCTCCGCAGATTGTAAGCCTTCCTATATTCCCGGAAATGACGAACGACGAGATTCTGAGTGTCGTGGAGGCAGTACGGAGTGTCACCGGCTAAGACACTCTGGGGGTAGAATAACATGGAACCCGCCGAGTACAGAATTATGTCCCAGGTAGAGGATACGCACTGGTGGTTCCTTGGACTTCGGCATCTGACGCTACAAAGCATTTGTCGATACGCCATAGGAACGAAAAGTTCGATCCTCGATGCTGGTTGCGGAACAGGAGGACTTCTGCGTTTCATCAGTGCCCAGTCTCGGTCACATCGACTAGTAGGCATCGATATCTCACGGATAGCACTCGACCTTCTGCGAAGTGCCGGTAAACCCTCAGTAGCCTGTGCCTCAGTCGAGAAACTACCTTTTCGGTCTCAGTCTTTTGATGTTGTAACTTCGCTTGATGTGCTGTATACACGGGGAATTGATGCCCATTGGGCGGCACGGGAATTCTTCCATGTCCTGAAACCCGGCGGACTCTTGATAGTCAACCTTCCAGCATTTGAGTTCATCCGAAGCACACATGATAAAGCAATCCGTACGGGACATCGTTACCAAAAGAGAGAAGTAGTAACTCTCCTTGAAGGAGCAGGATTCTCCGTTACAATTGCAACATACTGGAACACCTTTCTCTTCCCCATAATATGCCTAATTCGACTTCTCCGTTCGAGGGATACATGCCGTCAACACTCCTCTGATGTCAAGGCTACGCCTTCAGCACTAAATTATCTGCTTCTTCAAATTCTTCGGCTAGAAAACCGGCTAGTTGCCTCTTTACCACTTCCCTTCGGCACTTCGGTTTTTTGCATTGCCCAAAAACAATAGTATCCCGTTTGACATAGGTATTCTTCCCCGTTGGGAACCCCCCGATCATCCTCAGAAATGAATTCCTCTACCAACACCACTAGATACATAGCAGCGGCCTTCGTTCTCATTTCGGGGGTGACGTTGAGCCTTTTGGGTCACTGGGAAATGGGCGGTGAGTCCTGGGGGTACTGGTTCTTTGCTCGACTCTTTTCCGAGAGTGGGCAATTTAATATTTTCGACCGTAGCCCACTCTACATATTGTACCTCAACGCTTTTCGATGGCTTGGCTACCCCTATTGTGTAACTGGGGAGTATATTGTTTCTGGACTAATCGTTTCCGTGTCCATCGCTTGTTTGGTACGCCCATATTGTAGCCTAGCCTCTTCGGTTTTTGCCTCGTTCTTGTGGATTCCTACTCTCCTCTTGGGGATGGAGCCCCCCCCACAAAAGCTGGCAATAGCATGCAGCTGTTTTGCTGTGTCGATACGACGGGGATCAAACAGTAGGCTGCAGATTGCCTCCTCGTACGCCTTGTTCCTACTTGCATATCTTTTTCGCCCTACCTACATAGTTCTAATCCTGATTTTTCTAGTCTGGGATTTTGCTCAGCTAGTTAAGAAGAATGGGATCCTCGCAGTTCCTTCTTCGATACGTCCAAAGCTATCCACAGACTGGGGCATGATCCTCGTTCTCTGCCTATGCATGTGGTTCTGGATTATGCAATCACCACATCAATTTAATAACGCCCATTTTTCTAGTACCACATGGTTCCCGGGCGATAACCCAAAGTCGCTTGGAGAGGCCCATTTCATCCAAGGGTTCAACTGGAAGTATATCGAGCACAAATACGGGGCTTTTGAAGGAAGGGATTTCTACTTTACGAACCAAGAAGTATTCCAGGGAGCGACTAACGTACTGGGTGCAATACGCGCCAATCCGCGATTTCTCTTTGAACAGGTTACCAGAAATATCATCACGGGCGTCCAAGTCCTAATAGCCTTTGCCACAGAACTGCCGGTCTACAGTTTCCACTTCTTTGTAATTTCAACCTTCTTACTTATTGCTGTATACTATGGAGCATTCCGCCTGTCGCAGTCGAACACGCCAATGATCTTGTTTGTGCTCGGTCATATTCCTCTTATTGCCTCGGGATTTACAGTAACACCTGAGAGTGTCAGGCATTACTGCCCCATTGTGGCAATTCTGTCCATGAGTGCCTGCTGGTTTGGCGCTCAAGGACAAATCATCCTGCAAAAACTCCCACCTTCCAGACTGTTGTTGCGAATCGGCTTGGCGCTAGCGTGTCTAATCTCTCTTTTCCTCTTCTTGCGAATCACATTTAAACCCATGAGCCAGAGGGGTACAGTCTTTGTCATCATTGGCTATCTTGTCGCGCTTTCCATTGTGCTTATAAGTCGTTATGGAAGTCAGGACCATAGAAGTCAAAAATGGCTTTCGCTATTCAGGTTGGTCGCTGTACCAATGGCCTTGATGGCTCTCTCAAATGGTGCTACTAAGTGGGTGAGTCTGTTTGGAAGTATCATAAATGATATCCGCCAAGCAGATATTCGAGTACTGGAGAGTCGGGGTGGTCAGTCAATGAAGACGACTTTCAACGAATTAAAACCTTTACTGCAAAACAAGAGAGGTATACTATCTCTCGAACATAGCTTTGTATATGCATTTATGGATGTACCCTTGGATAGGATCTATGATGTTTGGGAAATACCTCCTTTTGGTCGTTTGGGTGATTCCCCTTACGACGGCTTGCAACCAAACCGAGTCGATTGTGTTTTGGTTTCGAAATCGTTGGCAACAGCGGTAGGTGCAGCAACCAACACTCAACTCCGTTATCAGAACTATATCGCGCCATATGTCGATACCCTGGTTTCGATGGGCGCGACTTCCTATAACATCACGGGATTTGGCAGAGTTGTTGCACTTGGAACGCACCCATAAAGCCCCAGTTTCAGGTAAATCGACGACCGCTCTCGGAAGGTGGGCCTGATATATGGGCGCATTCATCCGCAACATGATGAGCCAGCACCCTCTGCTTGTTGTCCTGAATGTTGGATTGCTCGTCCTGTCAAGTCTAAGCGGCATGGCGTCGATTTTCTCAATTGCCCCATTGATCGATCTGTTTCTCCATCCCGACCTGGCAAACATCAGTTCAATGACTGAGAAAGCGTTTGTGTTGATCCGTTGGTTTCATCTTCCTGTGTCCCAATACACTTTCCTGCTTTTCTTTTTGGTTACGGTACTGATGAACAATGGCTTTTTCATCGCCTCCAGGTACTGTATGTTTCGCATGAAGTACGCAATTTCTTTGGATCTTACCCTTGGTTCTTTTCAAGATTTTTTCAATGCCCGATGGGCTTTTTTCAGCAGCAACAGACAAGGAACACTCCTCAACACCTTCCTGTCTGAGATCCAGGTAGTCGGCAATGCCTTGGGATCCATAGCCTTCTTCGTCTCCAGTTTATTCCAATTAATTTTTTTTATGGCTGTACCGTTTTTGCTGTCGTGGCAACTAACCCTCGTCTGCCTGGCAACTGCCCTTTTGTTTGCTTGGCCATTCTTCATGCTTGGTAGACTGAATTACCGTTTGGGCAAGCGCAACACTCAGACCGGTAACGAGGTGAGCAGCGCTATTCAGGAGAGCCTGGGCACAGCCAAAGTGATTATGGGCTTTGGAAATCAACACAAGAGTTTGGCCCATATACAAAAAGTGTACAACGACCATATCCAAATTACCCTCAAATCGCAAACACTCACCGCAGCGACACCTCTGGTATACGAACCTTTAGGCATGTTGGTGATCGTCATGGCTTTAATCGTCGGTCAACGCTTCCAGCTGCCGTTGTCCGAATTGGCCGTTTTTTTGTGGGCTTTGCGAAGTAGCGTCCCGCTTATTGGAGACATTATCACCCGTAGGAATTCTCTCATCAACTTCGTCCCTAGCTACGAACAGATACAAGAGCTTAGGAAAAAAGCAATCGAACAGCGCCAGCCATCAGGAACCTTACAGTTCACCAAGCTTGATCGGGAGATCAGGTTCGACGGCTTTACGTTTTCTTACTCAGAAGGTCCCCCCGTACTGGCGAACGTGAATCTCTGTATCTCCAAGGGCAAGATGGTAGCGATTGTGGGAGAATCTGGCACCGGCAAGTCAACCCTCATTGATGCCCTCATGGGCTTCAATACCCCGTGCTCTGGTCGAATCACCATCGATGATGTTCCTCTGGAGCAATTCGACATCCACTCCTATAGGCACCGTATAGGCTACGTGCCTCAGGATAGTATCTTATTCAATGCCACAATTCGCGAAAATCTGGAGTGGTCCTGTGAGGATGCCACCGAAGCCGAAATTAAACGGGCGTGTGTGCAGGCCAATGCGGATGGGTTCATTCGCGAATTTCCGGACGGATATGATACTCAAGTGGGAGACCGTGGAGTACGTTTATCTGGAGGGCAGTGTCAGCGGATTGCACTAGCGAGAGCCATTCTGAAGAATCCTGAGGTGCTCATTTTAGATGAAGCAACAAGCGCACTCGACAGTCACTCTGAGCGATTGATCCAAGAAGCGATCGAGAACATCGCAGGGGAAACCACGGTAGTTGTCATAGCCCACCGTCTATCAACAATTGTCAATGCCGACTACGTATATGTGTTGAGGATGGGAACTGTTGCCGAAGAGGGAACATACCACGAGTTGGTTGGAAAGGGTGGGCACCTGAGCCGTATGACTAAGCTGCAATTCATCCAAGCAAAGGGTTGACATAGCCGAGGTTACCAATAGTAGGTTATGCCGGCCAATACCCTTTTGTTGCCCCACTGTGTGTAGGCACTGCATAGTCACATGAAAATATTGATCGTAGGCCTAGGCAGTATCGGCCGCCGCCACCTCCGCAATCTGAAGGTTATTGCGCCCGATGCCAAGATCGGGGTGTGGAGACAACGAGCCAAAGAAGCGGGCCTGGGAAATTTGGCACCACTGGTTGACCAGGTCTCTTTTTCGGCGCAAGATGCGCTGGCATGGGGTGCCGATGCAGCGTTGGTGACCAATCCCGCCACTCAGCACATTGCAACCGGAACTGTCCTTGCCGAAGCAGGAGTCCACCTGTTCGTCGAGAAGCCTCTGAGCCACGAACGACAGGGGGTAGACGGGCTGATTCGCCTCTGTCATGACCGAAATTTGGTGCTGATGGTTGGTTACAATTTTCGCTTCTACAAGCCGCTACAGGTTCTCCGTCAAGCGCTGACTGGTGGTCGAATTGGTCGTCCCCTGGCATTGCGCGCAGAAGTAGGCCAGTATCTTCCGGACTGGCGTCCTGGTCATGACTACCGCCAGAGTACCAGCGCTCGAGAAGAGTTAGGGGGGGGGGTAGTGCTGGAGTTGAGTCACGAACTGGATTATGTGCATTGGTTGATGGGAGAGATTGAAGGAGTCAGCTCTCAAATCGGTCACCTGAGCGATCTTGATATCAGAGTTGAGGATACGGCCGAGATTATCCTGAAGTTTAGGAATGGCGCTATCGGAAGTATTCACTTGGATATGGTGCAGCGCCCTCCCACACGTATGTGTCGCATTATAGGAACCGAGGGCACGCTTACCTGGGATGGAACAGAACACCGAGTGCGTTTGTTCTCAGCTGGTGACAATGCGTGGTCTGACTTGTATGTGGGAAGCGCCGAAGATTACAATGAGATGTACTCCGCGGAGTTGCGCCACTTTCTCGATTGTGTACGCGAGGAGAGAGCGCCTGTAGCTAGCGGAGAGGATGGACGACGAACCCTGGAGATTGCGCTTGCGGTCAAACATTCAGCATCAACTCAGCGGACAGTGAGGATATGAAGCCTTTTGTTGTAGGATTCATTTTTGCTCGTGGGGGTTCTGAAGGGATCCCGAGGAAGAATATCCGGACAGTCGGGGGTAAACCGCTCATCGCCTATGCGATTGAGACAGCGCTTGAGAGTGAATTAATCGACAGGGTCGTCGTTTCAACTGATGATGCAGAGATTGCCGACGTCGCACGCCACTATGGTGCCGAGGTTCCCTTTTTGCGTCCACCAGAACTGGCGCGGAGCGACTCACCTGAGCGGTTGGCTTGGCAACATGCCCTGCGTACACTCGATGCAACTGGAGTCAGCCCCAAAGTTGATGTATTTGTCTGTATCCCGACTACAGCACCACTCCGAACTACGGCAGACGTAGATGCCTGCATCCGAACTTTGCAGGAGAGCGACGCAGACATGGTTATTACTGTCCGACCAGCTGAGCGCAGTCCCTACTACAATATGGTTGTGCTGGACGAAGCCGGCTACGCGAGGCTGGTGATTCCTCCCGACCAATCGCTCCACCGCCGTCAAGACGTTCCCCCGGTATACGATATGACAACGGTTGCCTATGCTGCCAGGCCAGATTATGTCTTGCGTACAGATTATATTTTCGACGGTAAGATCAAAGCCGTTATCGTACCCTCCGAACGTGGAATTGACATCGATACGGAGCAGGATCTCCAAATTGCCAACTTCCTGTTGAACCGAACTTGCGGTACCAAGCAAACACCTCTGGCGAGCAGGTAGCCACATGAGATCGCTGCGGGAGTTGATGGATTTGGAAGGCCGCGTGGCTCTCATCACCGGTGGAGGTGGCCATCTTGGTTCTGCTATGGGCGACGCACTTGCGGAACTCGGCGCAACAATCGTTGTGCTCGACTCTGCACCCGATGTATGTGTCCAGACTGCAACCCGTATCCACGAGACTTTCAGTGTCGAGACCTTACCCCTAGTGATCGACCTCGCAGACGAAGCAGCCGTACGATCCGTCCCGGGGCGGATCTTGGATCGCCTAGGACGACTTGATATTCTGGTTAACTGCGCTGCGCTAGTTGGGACCTCGGAGCTTAAGGGATGGGCGGTATCCTTTGCGGAACAGCGCTCTGATACCTGGAGACGAGCGCTGGAAGTAAATCTGACAGCGCCCTTTGTACTGGTACAGGCATGTGCAGAAGCCCTAGCGAGATCCCGACATGGGTCGGTGATCAATATCGGCTCGATTTACGGGATTGTTGGTCCGGATATGAGCCTATACGAAAATACCTCTCTCGGGTTGCCAGCCGCATACTCTGCAACCAAAGCTGGCCTTATTCAACTAAGTCGATGGCTGGCGACGGTACTTGCCCCTAAGGTACGCGTAAATTCGATCACCCTCGGTGGTGTCTGGAGGAACCAGCCTGAAGCATTTCATCGACGCTATGTCGCTCGGACTCCTCTAGGGCGGATGGCTACAGAAGAAGACATCAAAGGAGCCACCGCCTATCTGGCAAGCGATCTATCCCTTTATGTGACGGGCGAAAACCTTGTCCTAGATGGTGGGTGGACTGCATGGTGACGGGCATCAATATTGCGGGGCGAGCAGTCGGGCTAAGACATCCCTGCTATATCATTGCTGAGGCGGGCGTAAACCATAACGGCAACCTCAATATGGCTTACCAGCTGGTTGATATAGCTGCAAGTGCCGGTGCTGACGCGGTGAAATTCCAGACCTTCAAGGCCGAACGGCTGGTTACTAATAATGCCCCGAAAGCCGGTTACCAACGCCAGAACACCGATGCGTCTGAATCATCGCTCGAGATGCTGCGCAGGCTGGAACTAGGTCAAGACGCACACCGCGATCTCATGGCGTACTGCCGCCAGAAGGAAATCACTTTCCTGTCTACCCCATTCGACGAAGAGAGTGCTGATTTTTTGGCTGATTCGGACATGGCTGCGTTCAAAATTCCGTCGGGCGAAATAACCAACCTCCCTTTTCTGGCTCACGTAGCCCGAAAAGGCAAACCTCTACTCGTCTCCACCGGAATGTCCTACTTGGGTGAGGTCGAAATCGCTGTACGCACTATCGAAGAAGCCGGGAACTCCGAATTGATATTGTTGCATTGCGTTAGTAATTACCCAGCAAACCCTGCGTCGGCAAACCTGAGGGTACTGGATACCATGGCAAAGGCTTTCGGAGTCCCGGTCGGATATTCGGACCATACGACCAGTAACGAAGTACCCATAGCCGCAGTTGCGCTCGGGGCGTGTGTCATCGAGAAGCACTTTACTCTGGACCATCATCTTCCCGGTCCCGATCACCGGGCCTCTCTGGAGCCAGACGAACTAGCTGCACTCGTAAAGAGTATCCGCACAATAGAAGCCGCGCTAGGCTGCGGTCGCAAGGAGCCCGCAGCCGGCGAAGCAGAGACGGCTGCTGTGGCTCGCAGGAGTATAGTAACTGCCCGCGACCTTCCCGCTGGCACCACCCTGACTAAGGAGATGATCGCCCTTAGGCGGCCTGGCACTGGGTTACCACCGGCCATGCATCCCTACCTGATCGGCCGTACGGTGCGTATACACCTACCTGCTGGCACACTCATATCGCTGGAAATGCTGGCATGAGAACCTTCGGAGTTGTAACTGTTTCCCGCTCAGATTACGGAATCTATTTGCCGATTTTGCGGAAGATTTGCTCGGAACCGGATCTGCAACTTCATCTAATCGCTTCGGGAATGCATCTTTCCCCAGAATTTGGGCTCACAGTTAGCAGTATAGAGACCGATGGTTTCGAAGTAGCAGAACGAATGGAGATGCTGCTCTCATCAGATACTCCTGAAGGGATCTCAAAATCGGTAGGCCTCGGTTTGATTGGGTTTTCTCAATTGTTCAGCCGTTTTCGCCCAGATATACTGATCGTGCTAGGAGACCGGTTTGAAATGCATGCCGCAGCTCTTGCTGCCCTGCCATTCAAGATTCCGGTTGCACATATTCACGGCGGTGAAATCACCCAGGGTGCCATCGACGATGCTCTAAGGCACTCCATCACCAAACTCAGCCACCTACACTTCGTATCCACAGAGGAATATAGTCGCAGAGTACGCCAACTTGGCGAAGAACCCTGGCGGGTCTGCGTGTCCGGAGCGCCTAGTTTAGACAACTTAAACATAGTTGAAATACTTAGCCCATCACAGATTGAAACTAGGTTTGGCGTCTGCCTGAAACATCCGCCATTACTCGTAACTTTTCATCCAGTGACGCTTGAGTATGAACAGGCTGAATGGCAGGCAAATGAGTTGCTGGCTGCGTTATCAGAATGCGGCTTGCCGATTATTTTCACTATGCCAAACGCTGACACCGGGAACAGTATCATTCGACAGAAGATTTCCGAGTACCAACATGGCCGTACTGATGTATGGAGTTTGGAGAGCATGGGCACGCAGGGCTACTTCGGATTGATGCGTATTGCAGCCGCGATGATAGGCAACTCGTCTAGTGGGATCATTGAAGCCCCCTCTTTCGGTCTACCCGTAGTTAACATCGGCACAAGGCAGGCGGGACGTGTTAGAGCTGCCAATGTGCTTGACGTGGGCTGCGAACGCCGAGAAATCCTTAATGGTATTGCCAAGGCACTTTCCCCAACATTCCGGGAAAGTCTTTGCAATTTGCGCAACCCCTATGGCGATGGACAAGCGGCAGATAGGATCGTGCAGAAACTTAAGACTATTCCACTAGGTCCGTCTTTAGTCCAAAAAAAGTTTTGCGATTTACAGGTGTGACGGTACCCTGGAGTGCCACATGGTTAAGGTCTGTGTAATCTTGGGGGGCGGTGGACATTCCCGAGTGTTAATTGAGTGCATTCAGGCCAGTGGATGCGCTCAAATCGCAGGTATTCTAGATGCAGAACCAGCTAGTTGGGGGCAAATAATACAGGACATCCCGGTACTTGGGGGAGACGATCTGTTATCGGAAATGCTGATCAGAGGAAGCAACTGTTTTACGGTCGGAAAAGGAAGCGTCGGTGATGCCGATCCTCGGAGGAGGTTGTATGAATTGGGACTGAAAAATGGACTGGAGCCCTTGACTGTCATTCATCCATCTGCCTACTGCTCTACATGGGCGAAGGTGGGACCCGGCGGACAGCTTTTTCCGGGAAGTATCGTTAATGCCGGGGCAGGGTTGGGCTGTAATGTGATCGTTAACAGTGGCGCCATTGTGGAGCACGACTGCAAAATCGGTGATCATGTCCACATTGCTACGGGAGCAAAACTCGCTGGTGCTGTCCATGTGGAAGCAGGAGCTCATATTGGCATTGGGGCAACGGTCCGGCAAGGGATAACAATTGGGGAGTGTGCAATCGTGGGGGCCGGTGCTGTCGTTGTCGAGAATGTACCCTCCGCAGTCGTTGTCTTCGGGGTACCTGCCCGCCAACACCAAAAGGTGGCCATGTGAATGTCCGTAGTATGTCCTCTATAGCCCAGTTTCGTCGCCGCCAGCGCTAATATGCATAACATCAGACCTTTATTTCTTCATCTTGAGGATACTATTCGTACGGCTATAGCGACGATCCAACGCGGAGCGATCGGCATCGCCTTGGTGGTAGATGTCAACGATCGCCTCGTTGCCACCATGACTGATGGCGATGTGCGGCGAGCCATACTTGGTGAAGTAGATTTGAACCAAAGCCTTCACCGGTTGCTGGCTAGTCGCCCGGAGCCATATCGCACCCCCATTGTTGCGCCGGTCAACACACCAGAGGAGGAACTGTTGGGTCTGTTGCAGGAGAAACGCCTGCGGCATATCCCCCTACTAGATACCGATGGCCGAGTTGTGGAGTTGGCGTTGCTTAGTGAGTTGATAATGGATAGACCACCCAAACTTGCGGCAGTAGTGATGGCAGGCGGATTGGGACAGCGTCTGCGCCCACTCACCGAAGATGTGCCCAAGCCGATGTTGCTGGTGGGAGACCGGCCACTATTGGAGTTGATAATCGAGCAACTTAGTGGTTCGGGGATTCATAAGGTGAATATTACCACCCACTACAAACCGGAGAAAATCACTGAGCACTTTGGCGACGGCAGAACCTTTGGGGTAGAGTTAAATTACGTCAACGAAGAGCAACCCTTGGGCACAGCCGGCGCTCTGGGCCTGATGAAGGAGTCCGAGGAACCCCTGCTGGTGATCAACGGGGATATCCTGACCCGGATCGACTTTCGTGCCTTGCTGGCCTACCACCACGATCACCAAGCCGACCTGACCGTGGCCGTGCGCAAGTATGACCTGAAGGTGCCCTACGGAGTGATCGAGTGTGATGGGCCAATGATTCGCAGGTTGAGGGAGAAGCCGGTGGTCAGCTTCTTTGTCAATGCCGGGGTTTATCTACTCCAGCCGGGAGTCCGCCGTTTGATCAACAACGGCGAGCGGCTCGACATGACCGACCTCATTCAGCGCTTGCTGGATGCCGGTCGGCCCGTGGTTAGCTTTCCCGTCTTGGAATACTGGTTGGATATCGGCCAACTCGCCGACTACGAACAAGCCCAGGAAGACCTAAGGAAGGGCAAACTCTAGGGTGGACTGGCGCGGCAAGAAGGTCTTGGTTACCGGGGCTGGAGGGTTCATCGGCAGTCACCTCGCCGAAGCTCTGGTGCACGCCGGGGCTAAGACCAAGGCCCTGATACACTATAATGCCTTGGGCAACATCGGTTGGCTAGCGACCTCGGACTGCCGGAACGATATCGAGATTGTCACTGGTGATGTCTGCGACCAAGGCAGTGTGAGAGAGGCGGTGCGTGGGGCAGAGGTGGTCTTTCATCTGGCGGCGCTGATTGCGATTCCCTATTCCTATCGCGCCCCAGAGTCCTACGTACGCACCAACATTCAGGGGACCCTGAATGTGCTGCAGGCAGCGCGTGAACTGAGGGTTGAGCGGTTGGTCCATACCTCGACCAGTGAGGTTTATGGCACCGCCCAGTATGTGCCCATCGATGAGAACCACCCCCTACAAGGGCAATCACCCTACGCAGCAAGCAAAATCGGTGCAGACAAATTTGCCGAAGCCTTCTATTGCTCTTTCGATCTCCCCGTGGTTACTGTGCGTCCGTTCAATGCTTTTGGGCCTCGCCAGTCTGCCCGGGCAGTGATCCCGACCATCATCACCCAATACCTGAATCAGGGCGTGGTGAAACTGGGACGCCTGACTCCTACGCGCGATCTAAATTTCGTCGGCAATACCGTTGATGGATTCATGCGGGCCGCACTGGTGCCAGAAGCAATAGGTAACGTGATCAACCTGGGCTCTGGTAGGGAAATCAGCATCGGCGACTTGGCTCAGTTGATTGGGCGGCTTGTCGGTGGAGAAATTCTCATTGAGGAAGAGCAACAGCGCATGCGGCCGGGAAAGAGCGAGGTGGAACGGTTGTTGGCGGATCCCACCCGGGCACGGGCACTCCTGGGCTGGGAGCCTCAGGTAACCTTAGAGGATGGTTTGAGCCTCACTATCGATTGGGTTCGACAGAACCTCGATCGCTACCAACCCGGAGCCTATATCCTTTGATGCTCGCTGGTGCAGGACCCGACCACTCTCATTTCACTCCGCTCTGTGTTCCTGAGATCCGGGGCAACGAATGGAAATATGTCAAGCAGTGCCTCGACGAGGGTTGGGTGTCGTCGGTCGGGGCATTTGTGGTTCGCTTTGAACAAGAGCTAGCTCAACGCACCGGCGCCAGGTTTGGGATAGCAACGTCGAGTGGCACTGCTGCGCTGCATATTGCCCTTTTGGTGGCCGGCGTTGAACCAGAAGATGAGGTTATCGTCTCAGGCCTGACCTTTATTGCCCCAGCCAACGCTGTCCGCTATGTGGGTGCCTGGCCCGTCTTTGTGGATGCCGAGCCAGAGTTCTGGCAGATGGACCCGGAAAGACTTCTCGATTTCCTGGAGCGGCGGTGTGTGTGGCGGAATGGCGCATTGCAGAACCGGGAAAGCGGCCGTCGGGTAAGAGCGATATTGCCGGTGCATATACTGGGACACCCCGTGGATATGGACCCAATCCTCGAAGCCGTTCGCCGTTATGATCTGGTGGTTGTCGAGGATGCAACCGAGAGCCTGGGTGCGACCTATCGCGGCAGGAAGGTCGGCCACCTGGGGGATATTTCCTGCTTCAGCTTCAACGGCAATAAGGTAATCACCACCGGTGGCGGTGGCATCATCCTCACCGACCGGGAGGACTGGGCAGAGCGAGCGCGTCACTTGACCACTCAAGCCAAGAGCGATCCTACCGAGTACATCCACAACGAAATTGGCTTCAACTACCGGCTAACTAATCTACAGGCGGCAGTGGGAGTGGCTCAACTGGAGTTGCTCGATGACTACGTCGCTGCCAAGCGGCAGATCGCAGCGCGCTACCACGAAGGGTTGGCGAGAGTTCGTGGAATCCTGTTGCCCCGGGAGGCAGCCTGGGCAGAGTCGATTTGGTGGTTATACACAATCCAAGTTCGGGGAACCGAAGCCGGCATCGGCAGCAGAGACCTGATGCGGATACTCCAGGCTGTGGGGATTGAATCACGACCCCTTTGGCAACCCCTGCATCTGAGTCCGGCTCACGCTGGTGCCAATGACCAATGCTGCACCGTAGCAGAAGACCTCTATCGGGAAGGACTCAGTCTACCCAGCTCTGTGGGTTTGTGTCCCGATGAGCAGGACCGGGTGGTGCGTGCCATCATTGAGGCTGTGTAGTGAAACTCTCGCTATCACAGGAGCAACTGGCGGCTTATGTGGACCGGCAGATTGAGCAGTTCTTCCCCGACGGTACCGCCGGGATTGGCTGCTATCTGTCCCGGACGCTGGAGCGCGTGGATTACTGTTTCTCGCGGGTCCGCAATAAATATTTCTTGGACGGGGAGCAGACCCTGTTCAATCATCTCCATTCTGATCAATACGCCATGTTTCTGTATTTTTTGTCAAACACAGTATGGCGTACCGATGGTAATGCCCGGTTGGCGAGCAAGATCTATGGCCTCAACAAGGCACTCCATGCGGTGGACCTTTTTTATGAGGTGGAGTTGCCCAGTGCTTTCCTCCTTTCTCACCCGGTAGGTACGGTGTTGGGACGGGGAAACTATGCCGATTATTTTGTGGTCTACCAGAACTGCACTGTCGGGTCTAATTTGGATGGAGAGTATCCGGTACTAGAAGAAGGCGTGGTTATGTATGGGGGATGTTCGTTGATCGGGCGCTGTCACATACAACAAAACACCTGGATCGCCGCCGGCACCTTGGTGATGGACCGCGACCTTCCTAGAGACCAGGTGGTCTTTGGGCGACATCCGTTGGTTGCCTCAAAGTCAACTCGGCGGAATGTTCAGGAGCAGTACTTCTTGTCGTGAACAGCCCAGGCATGGTTTTTATGGAAAGGGCAACCGCCTGGACGCTAGTTTGCTGGGTCTGGCGCAGACACGTGGGTAGCAGGGAAATTCGCTACTTTGATGCCCCATCCACCGGAGGACGACTGCTGGCCCGACTACTGCGAGTGCACTTGCGCCCAGTTGACTATTTCCTGGGAGATCTGCGCACACAGGACGAGAGCGCAACATGGTATCGTCTATACGGTCATGACTTGACCCAGATCTGTGATAACATTAGAGCCCGTGAGATCGAGAATAGCCATTTTATCGGTAGCTTAGTCAAAGCTGGACTGGATAGAAAAAGGCTGTTGCTCTACCTCGAAAAACGAATCTGGTCGGAGATCAAAGAACAAGCCATACACATCAACGTGGCAGAATGCCACCTGCGCCAGCAGGTGATGGGGAACCATATAAGATTTTTCGTTCCCAGGCTCCGTTGGAGCCCTTACTTGGTTGA
>JACPWF010000037.1 GCA_016197155.1 Candidatus Omnitrophota bacterium
GATGCGCGTGCGCAGGTCGAGGATCGCCTTGCGCGCCTCGTCGTCGTCGAACAGCCCGGCTTGCGCGCTGCCGGAGTTTGCCTTCGCTGGACTTGGCGCGCCGCGCGAAAATGTCGAGGATGAGCTGTGTCCGGTCGATCGTTTTGGCCTCCAGAATTTCCTCGAGGTTTCTCTGCTGGGACGCGGACAGGTCACTACTCAAAATGACCACGTCCGCTTTTTTGTCCTTGACCGACTGCGCGATCCGCTCGGCCATGCCGCGGCCGATGAGAAGCGGCGCCTGCGGCGAGCGGAGTTTGAGGCCCAAACTTTCCACGACCTCGAGTGCGGCCGAACGCGCCAGTTCCTCGAGCTCCCCGGCCATGCCTTCGCGAAGGGTCACCACCACGGCGCGCTCTCTCACGCGGCCCCCTCCCACGCCCGCGCTATTTTTTTGGCGGTTTCTTTCGCCGTCTCGCCGCGGCCGACGATTATTTTCTGGACGCCCTTTTCATGCCGGAACCACGAGAGCTGTCTCTTGGCGTAATTTCTCGTATTTTTTTTCAAAAGTTCCGCCGCCTCGAAAAGCGGGCGGCGTTTTTCAAGGTACGCCCTCATTTCTTTAATCCCCAGCGCCATCGACGCGGTTTGGCTTAATTTTTTATTGAGAAGCCTTTTCACCTCGTCCGCCAAACCCTCTTTCAACATGGCGTCCACGCGGCGGTTGATCCGCCCGTAAAGCTCATCGCGTTCCCTTTCCAAAAGAAAAATGGACGGCGGAAATTTTTCCCGGATCCCCCGGCGGTTTGATTTCTGCGAGGAGAGGGTCTTTCGCGTCAGGTGGTAGACCTCGAGCGCGCGGATGAGGCGGCGCGTGTCGCGGGGGTGAATCTTCGAGGCGGACAGAGGATCGATTGCCTTGAGTTCAGCGTGAAGATGGCCCGGTGAACGGGATTCGTTTTCCTTTTCCAATTTCCGGCGAAACGCCTCATCCTTCGGCGGCATGTTTTCCCCCGCCTCAAAAAGGCCGTCCAAAAGCGCGCGCAGGTAAAGCCCCGTCCCGCCGACGATGAGCGGGATTCTCTTTCTTTTAAAAATTTGGGGAAGAAGCGATTCGGCGTCCTCCCGAAATTGCGCGGCGCTGTATTCGCGATCAGGCGGAAGAAAACCGACCAGATGCGCGCCCAGCGCCCGGCAAATTTTCCGGGGAGGCGCCTGACTCAAGATCGGCATGGAGCGGTACACCTGCATCGAATCGCAGGAGATCATCTCGAGCGGCAGGATTTGAGAGAGCGCGCACGAAACCTCCGTTTTCCCGGAGGCGGTGGGACCCGCGAGGACGAGGATTTTATTCAAGGAATGATTTTTGTCGGATAGCCGTCTTTTTCAAGGTGCCTGGCCAGGGCCTCCGCTTCTTCTTTCGAGGCCGCTTTGCCGACGCGCACGCGGTAAAATTCCCTTTTGGCGTCCTTGTTGTTTTCAAGATACGCGTCATACCCGCGCCCCAAAAGTTTTTTCAAAAGCCCGTCGGCGTTTCTTTTTCGGGAAAACGATCCCACCTGCACCGCGAAAAACGGCGCCTCTTCCGCCGCCATCTGCTTCAAGGGGACGGGCGCCGGCGGGAGGAAAAGAATCCCCGGGGGTTTACTGCGCCTGGGTTCGAGTTCGGACAAGCGGACCTTGAGATACGGGGCCTCCGCGCCGGCCGGGTCACGCGCGAGCGCGGCCTCGTAGTGTTCGTAGGCCGCGTCGGCATTGCCCTCGCTATAAAAAGAATCGGCGGCCGATACCGCCGCCGAGGCCCGAAGCGCCGGGTCTGAGGAGCCCGACAGCCGGTTCAGTTTTTCTCTGGCCTCCGCGGGACGCTTTAAACCGATGAGAGAAAGCGCCTCGAGGTAAAGGATCTCCTCCGATTCGCCCCCGGAAGGATTTCGCGCCAAAAACCGTTCGGCTTTTTTGCCGGCCGACGCGTAATCCTCTTTCAAAAAGTCCGCCCGAATTTCATCGGCGAGCGCTTTCGAGCGCGGTTCCCAATGCCCCATCGCCCGGGCGGTTTGCGCCGAAAAAATCAAAAGCCCCGAAAAAAGTAAAAGCCAGGGCGCTCTTTTTTTCAAGGGACCCTCTCGCCCAAAAGCGTTTCGTCCGCCGCGCCGACGATCCGCACGGAGTGAAACTCGCCCACGCAGGGGGTTTGCGAAAACGCGACCACCCGCTTAAATTCGCGCGTGCGGCCGACATAACGCGCCGCGTCTTTTTTTGAGCGGGACTCGAACAGCACCTCCGCCGTCCGCCCGATCAGGGCCTGATTTTTTTTGAGGGAGATCGCGCGCTGGGCGGCCAGTAAAATCTGGTGGCGCCTGTCTTTTTCGCCCTGAGAAACGTCGTCAGCCAGTTTGAGGGCCGGTGTCCCGGGACGCGGGGAATATTGAAAAATAAAGGCGCTGTCAAATTCGACGCGTTCGACCAGCGCCAGCGTCTCGAGAAAATCTTTTTCCGTCTCGCCGGGAAAACCGACGATGAGATCGGTCGTCAAGCTCCCCTGCGGCACAAGGGAGCGGTACTCCTCCACCTGCCCGATAAACCACGCGGCGGTGTGCTCGCGTTTCATCCGTTTTAAAATGCGGTCCGACCCCGACTGCACGGGAAGGTGCAGGTGCGCGCAGACCATCGGGAGATCCTTCATCGCCCCGAAAAGCCGCGCGTGCGCGTCCTTGGGGTGGCTGGTGATGAAACGCAGTCTCGGGATTTCGGGCGCGGCCGTCTGTATTTTTTCAAGAAGCCCGGCGAAATCGATTTTTTCCTCCAGACCTTTTCCGTAAGAATTGACATTCTGCCCCAAAAGCATCACGTCCTTAAATCCGCGCGCGGCTAGATTTCTCATTTCCGTTAAAATATTCCCGGAAAGCCGCGAGCGCTCGCTTCCCCGCACGAACGGCACGATGCAGTAAGTACAGCGATGGTCGCATCCGGTCATGATCGTGACGAGGGCTTTGGTTTTGTCGGAACGGTGGGGGATGCCTTCGAGGCTGTATTCCTCGCTCAGGCGGTCCGTCGCCAGACGAGGCAGGCGCGTTTCCCGGATTTCTTCGGCGAGGTCCGGGATCTGGTTCAAATTTCCCGGCCCGCAGACGAGGTCAATGTCGGGATTTTTTTTGAAGAAGGTGTGGCCGTGCTCCTGCGCCATGCACCCCACGATGCCGATGACCACGCGCGGATTTTTTTCCTTCAACTTCCGGAAATGGCCCATGCGGCCGAACACCTTTTGTTCGGCGTGGTCGCGGACCGAGCAGGTGTTGTAGAGAACCAGATCCGCCTCTTCCGCCGAGGCGACCGATTCATACCCCCGTCCCAGGAGGAGTCCCGTCACGGCCTCGGAGTCGCGCTCGTTCATTTGACAGCCGAAGGTCTGCAAAAATAATTTTTTATTCATTTATTAACCATGATGCAGTCTACCAAAAAAAGGGAAAGGAAATCTATATTCAAATGCCCCCTTGTTTCCCGCTTCATGCTTGTGTTTCCTTGGACAAATCCAGTAATGTTTATTGCCTTCTTGAACATACTCAAATTTAGAAAATGATTCCGGACCCAGTATTTCTCCACAATCCCGCTGCGGACAACGATTCCACGAAATCGGGCTTACAAGCTGCTGGTTGGTTTGTTGTTTAAACTTTTTTAAAAAATCGGGGTTTATTTTTTCACGTCCTTTTTCAATCCCCGATATGTACTGTTGACTATAACCAAGTAATTCCGCCAGCTCTTTTTGGGACATCAAAGCGCTCTTGCGCCATTGCTTCACTTTCTCAATAAGATCACGATCGTAACTATCTAACTGTATTTCCTCGGGCTGTCGGATCTTCTCTCCTTTGTCACGCAACTCCTTTGATAAACGCATATAAGTCGCCTTCCAAAAAGCGGCTTTTTCTTTTGTCCATTCATCGGATTTGATTTCCCGATCGATGGCCCGCCACCGGCGGCAGAAAGCCGCGGGAGCTACCAATTTAAACACTTCATTAGGATCATCGATACGTGACAACAAAACGCCTGCAATCCTCGGAAAACGAGGGTCGTCTTCGCGAGTGAGGATTTCTTTAATCTTCGTTTCGGGAAGATTGATATCCCAATGCCAATTTTGCCTTGTCATACGCCGGAATACCTTTTGTTCAGCTTGATGATTATTTCATCGTCCAAATGCTTAAAAAGAAGTTTTGTATCACACCCCGGAACAAGCTCGAGAAGCTCCATAACAGCCTTGCTCTTTGGAATCCCCAGATACCAGGCAGTGAGCCGCTCATAAGCTTTCAAATCAAAATGCTGCGGGAACCACACACTGAGCGCCTGAACTTCCTTTGACAAAAAGAAAACATCGTAAAGGTCTTTTGTTTTTTGCCTTCCTCCGGCGAGCATCCGCCCTGTTGCCGATTCACCGGCCTTCCAACCAACCACCGCCAGCATTTTGCGATAATAAATGTCGTCGATCGACGCAATGCCATTCTTCTGTCTGGGTTTCAACACTTTCACATAATCGCTCACAAAATCGACCTTTAAAATAACACCTTTCGCTACCCGAAATTCATAGACGGCCATCGGCAGATATTTTCTTCGCTTCTCTTCTTCAACCAGATCAAATTTGAAGTCGGCTTCTTTTCCAATAAAACCGGCTATCTCCCGGTGTAATTTAGAGGAGTAGGCTTGTGTGAAAAAGTCCAGATCCTCGGAAACCCGGTGGTGATAAAGCAGGCTGATCGCCGTCCCACCCACAAGATAAACCTGAGAGTATTTGGCTGCCACCAAGACCAAAATTTTCTTTTGTGTCCGCTGTAGGATAGTATTTGTCATATTTCACTAGCTCTGGCTAGTAATATACCATATAAATTGTTATATATCAATAGGTTATAAATAATATACTAGTTATAGCTAGTATATTTAATATATGGAGGTTAGAAACTGCTTGAAAATTGACAAAGCCATCCCGAGCCACTGCCACATTCGGGCAACCAAATATTTGGAGAAAGAGTTTCTTCCTCATGGGTTTCTATTATGCTATAGGAGGTCGCCGGATAGGAAAGAAATTTTGCGGCGCTCTAGGCGCCCAGGGGGAGAGTGACAATGAACGTCGCGCCCGCGCCGGGAGTGCCCTTGGCGGCGATCCGGCCGCGGTGACGCTCGACGATTTTCTGGCAGATCGCCAGGCCCATGCCACTGCCCTCGTATTCGCCGCCCAAGTCCAGCCTTTCAAAGGGCTGAAACAATCTCTCCGCGGCCTTCGAATCAAAACCGATGCCGTTGTCTTGGAGTGTGATTTCCACACAGCCGTTTGGCAGGAGACGGCCGGCCACTTTCACGACGGGCGGCTCGCCTTTTTTGTGAAACTTGATCGCATTGGCGATCAAATTTTGGAAAAGCTCGTACATCTGCGACCTGTCGGCGCGGATGACGGGCAGGCGGCCGACTTCGACCGACGCGCCGGCGCTTTTCATGCGCGGCTCGAGATCGGTCAAGACGTCCTTCAGAGAACTTTGCAGGTCCACCGGCTCCATGTCCCCCTGTTTCACGCTCACCATCGACAGCCGCAGGAGCGAATTGATGAGTTCGGTCATGCGCGTGGCCGAAGCCAAGAGATGATCCAGGATCTCTTTGGATTCGGCGTCAAGCGCCGAGCGGGCCTTCAGTTTCAAAAGCTCCGTGTACGAAATGATTTTTTGAAGGGGCGAGCGCAGGTCGTGCGAGGCCGCCAGCGCGAAAAGTTTGAGCTGATTTCTCTCCGCGTCGGTCTTTGCCAGCTCCGCCGTTTTCTGGATGAGCAGGTCCTCCGCGCGTTTCTTCTCGGTGATGTCCCGCCCGATGCAGACAAACGCCGTGACCGTTCCGGTGTCGTCGCGCATCGCCGCCGCGGAGACGCTCAAAATTTTTTCGTTCGGGGCCTTGCCCAAAACAATCGAGTAGTCCGGGACAACTCCCCTCTCGGCCAAAGCCTCTTCCTGGGCCTTGGTCAGGAAATTTTCATGCATCAGGCTCACGGGCCGGCCGATGAGCCGCGCGGCCGGCAGGCCAAAGAGTTTCTCCGCGGCGGGATTCGCCACCTGGATCATGCCCTCGGCGTCGAGCACGACCAGGACATCCGCCATCGTGTCGACGATCTTTTTCGCGGCAAACTCCGGCGTGATGTCAATGAGGTGATAGCGCCAAATCGCGTAGGCCGCCAAAACGATGAAACCCAGAACCGGCAGGTAGCCGAGCGCGTACACCCGGATCCCGAGCGCCGGCAGATAATCCACCGAGGCCAGATAACCGATCGAAAAAGCGACGAGGAGAATCTGCAGGCGCTTTTTCTGCCGGGGTGTCGAGGCCGCGCGGTACTCGGCCCGCAAAATACCCAGCGCGGTGACCAGGGTCACAAAAAAGAACGCCAGGAAAAAAAGCGCGAACCGGCCGTACCGCGCGTAATACCCCCACGGGTACTGATACACCCCCGTCACAAATTGGTCGGTGAAAAGAACGATCAGAAAGAAAAACACCGACACCGTCAGGCTGAGCGCCGCAAAAAGACCCAAAGAACGAAATTTTTTCACGAGCACCAGACTGAAACAATAAAGAAACGACGGGATGAAGACCACGCCGAGGTTTTGCGTCTTGCCCCACAAAAAAGCCGTTTGCGGATCGGAGGCGCAGTAAAGCCCCACGTAGGAAAGAAGCCAGAGCATCGCGCTCGAAGTTAAAAAAGAAAAGGCCAGACTCACCACGGAGTGTTTTTCGCGAATAACGACCAAAAATCCCAGGACCCCGATCAAAAGGCCGACGAGGAGCGGGGCAAGCGCGGAAGGATTAAAATGATACAAACTGAATGCAAACATGGATTTTAAAATACGTCAGGTTTTGTCGACGATCTTGTCCAAAAGCCCGCGTGAGCCGGAAAGTTCCAGCCATTTCTTTTCGGAAAGATAGCGCGAAGAAACCCCCGCGGCCACAGCCAGGCAAAAAAGCCCCCAACCCAAAACCGCCAGCGCCTTCAGCCCCGATCCCAGCGGAAGCATCACGATAAACGCCAGCGGAACGAAAACCAGGCTGAATCCGATAACCATCAAACACACCAAAAGGATGCAAATCGCCACGCACTGCTCGCGAAGGGCCTTTACCGCCCGGATGTAAATCGTCGCCGCGCGGAGCTTTGCCAAATCCAGGGTTTTTTCCTGGTAGGCCTTGAGCGCCCCCAGAGTACTTTCGATAAAAAGATCACCGAGCCTTTTGACGACTTCCGTGAAGCGGGTGGACCTGGGCATCACCTTTACTCCCTTTAATTTCTAACTAAATTTAATCAATTTTAAGTTATTTTAAGTATAACCTATCCCAATTCAAAAGTCAAGCAGGTTAAGGGGACTGTCCCTTTTTCGGCCAAAAGGGACAGTCCCCTTTGTGCCGTGGGATTAATAGGTGGGTTCGTTACCGGGCTTCCATTTGATGTTACAGCCAATGCTGGGGCGTTGGGTGCCCGTCACCGGCCTGCCGGCCAATACGGCATCGATAGCCGAACGCAAGTCCTTGCCATTCAAGGGCTTATTATTCCCTGGCCTCGAATCATCAAGCTGGCCCCGGTAGGCCAATTGTGGGGGCGAGGCAACGCCTCGCCCGTACGGCGCGGCGAAGAGGAAAAAATCGGGCGTGCAGGCGGCCGCGTATTTTTTGGCGACAGCCTGCGTTTCGTCGTAGCAGAAAGGAAAATTAAAGCCCAGCTCCAGCGCCATTTCCTTTAGTTTCGCCGGCGAATCATCCGGATAATTTTTCGCGTCGTTCGAGCTGATCGCCACGACACCCACGCCCTGCGGGACGTAATCCTTCCCCAAGCGCGCCAGCTCATGCTTCACGTGCTCCACGTACGGACAATGGCGGCAGATGAACATGACGAGAATCGCTTTTTTGTCTTTGAAAGAAGAAAGAGAAATCTTTTTTCCGGAGACCACATCCGGCAGTTCAAAATCGGGGGCCGCCGTCCCGAGAGGCAACATGGTAGAGGGTGTGAGCGCCATGCGATTTTCCTTAATTTAAATTCTTTCCCGTCAGAAGCCGGTAAACTTCCCTGTACGCGCGCGCGGTTTGGTCCACGATGCCCTTCGGCAATACCGGCCCCGGCGGCGTTTGATTCCAGCCCGATCGGATGAGAAAATTTCTCACGATCTGCTTGTCAAAACTGGGCTGGTCCTGGCCGGCCCGGTAGGAAGCCTTCGGCCAAAAGCGCGAGCTGTCGGGAGTGAGCGCTTCGTCAATCAGCATGAGTTTGTCCTTAAAAATCCCGAATTCAAATTTCGTGTCCGCGATCAAAATGCCGCGGGTCTTGGCGAAACGCGTGCCTTCCTTAAAAATTTTAATGGAAAGCCTTTTTATTTTTTCGGCGACGGCCTTCCCCGTCAATTTCGCGGCCCCTTTGAAATCGATGTTGAGGTCGTGTCCGACCGTGGCCTTGGTGGCCGGCGTGAAGATCGGCTCGGGCAGTTCCTCGCATTGACGAAGCCCCTTCGGCAAAACGTGGCCGCACACCGCGCCCGTTTTCTGATAATCCTTCCAACCCGAACCCGCCAGGTACCCGCGCACCACGCATTCGACGGGCAGGGGTTTGGCGCGGTGAACGAGGATCGAGCGGCCTTCGAGCGCGCGGGCATGGGCTTTCAAAAACGCTTCGTCAAACCCCATCCGGCGGATGTCGGAGGTGATGAGGTGATTGGGAATGAGCGTTTTAAATTTTTGAAACCAAAAAATGGAGATCTGATTTAAAACTTTTCCCTTGTCCGGAATCGGCGACGGAAGCACCACGTCAAACGCGCTCAGGCGGTCCGTCGTCACGATCAAAAGCCTGTCTTTACCCGCTTCGTAAATGTCCCGCACCTTTCCGCGGTTTAAAAGCGGCAAAGGCAGATGGGTCTCCCAAACCGTCGTCTTCATTTCATCCATTTCCCGGCGCTGGCGCGGCGCAGTCTGTCCATGATCGCCAATCCCAGCCCTTTTTCCGGCACCGGCAGGGCCACGATGCGATCGAGACGCATTTTATCAAGTTCGCGCATCGTTTGGAAGAGTTTCGATGCGACCTCGCGCAAATCCCCGCGCGGGCTGAGAACCGCCGGAGACAAAACGCCGACTCGCGGCGAGCGGGGCGGCCCGGCCACCGGACCCCGCCACAGAAAAAGCGGCGTGCGCGGCGCGTAGTGACTCTCCGGGAGGCCCGGCGATTCAAAAGTGCCGCGAGTTTTTTTCTTTTTAAAAGAAACGGGCAGAATTTTTCGAAGCTCCTCAAGCGAAATCCCGCCGGGCCTCAATAGCGTCCCCCGGCCGCGCCCGATTTTCACCACCGTCGACTCGACGCCCACGGCGGCCGGGCCGCCGTCCAAAATCAGATCGATTTTTTTTCCGAGGTCTTCAAAAACCGCGCGCGCGGCCGTGGGGCTGGTGCGGCCGAAAGGGTTGGCGCTGGGCGCGGCGATCGGCCGGCCGAGCGCGCGGATGAGCGCCAGGGCCGCCGGATGCCGCGGACAGCGGACCGCGACGGTCGGAAGGCCGGCCGTCACGATGTCGGGCACTTTACCGGATTTGGGGAGAACGAGCGTCAGCGGCCCGGGCCAAAATTTTTTCATCAATTTTTCCGCGAGGGCGGGCGTTTTTTTCCACAGACGTTTGGCTTCCTGAATGGAAGCCACATGAACGATGAGCGGATCAAAACTCGGCCTTTTTTTGACTTCGAAAATCCGCGCGACGGCCCGGGGGTTCGACGCGTCGGCGCCGAGGCCGTACACGGTTTCGGTGGGAAAGGCGACGAGCCCTCCCCTTCGAAGGATGCGCGCGGCGCGCGAGAGAGAAGACGCTTTATCGGCGGGGATTATTTTTTTCAATGTCGTCGAGCGTGGATAATAATTTCAAAAATGGAAAATGCTCGCCCGGGCACTCGGTGTGTTTTCCTTTGATGTCCTCGTGGCGGCGGATGTCGTCCAGAGAAATCCCATACTCCCGGCGCAAAACCGCGACGAGGTTCACGAGCGATCCAAACTCGGCCTCGGTCGGGACTTGGCGGTTAAAATCGCCGACGAGGCAAATCTGAATGTCGTGAGGACGGTTGGCCTTCAGCTGTTTTTTCCAGCGCCAGCCCACTTCAATTTGGCCATCGCCCGAATAAGAGCCGTTCCCGATCACAAAATGATAAAAAAGCCCGCCCATGCCGCGGCGCAGATGGTCGCGGTGAAAATTCCTCGCGCTTCCCTTTAACGTGCCGCTGTGATGGACCGTGATGGTTTGCCAGCCATAGTCGTGCCGCGCCGGTCCCACGAGAGTCCGGACCTCCTCAAGCGGCAAAGGCCGGGCCGTGGAAGGCGCGAAAAACTCCGAAAGACCGGGGCGTGGAATGAGAAGCCTTTGGCCCACCTCGAGCGTCGCCGGGTCGGAAGCGCGATTGGCGGCCATGAGGTCGCCGGCCGACATCCCGTAGAGTTTGGCAATGCGATAAAAAGTCTCCCCGCGCTGAACCACGTGGTAAACCGGTGTGGCCTGCGAGGATACGGGGCGCGCGAGAGGCAAAAAAGCGGAGCGGCTCGGCGCGTGCGCGCAACCGGGGATGAAAAACGCGACGAGCAGAAAAAAGAAAACTTTTTTCAAGAACCCTTCGGCTCGGCGGCGCACGGAGCGGCCTGGG
Source organism: Candidatus Omnitrophota bacterium (assembly GCA_016197155.1). Lineage (GTDB taxonomy): Bacteria > Omnitrophota > Gorgyraeia > 2-02-FULL-51-18 > 2-02-FULL-51-18 > JACPWF01. The sequence goes on from JACPWF010000037.1 coordinate 10,646, forward strand.
CTTTTTCCTTTTGCATCTGGCGGATCGCCGTCATCGCCTCGTCAATCTTTTGCTCGATGCCGTCCAGCCGCTTGTCCAGCCGCTTGAACTTCCCGTGGATGTACTCTTCGGTGGAAATCGGGGCGATGATGCCGTTGCGCTTTTCAATCGGCATGTCGACCGGGACGCGGAAATTGAGGCCTTCTTTGTTGACAACCTTGTAATCGACGTCGACCTCGTTGGTAATTTGATCGGCCGGCCGGTCCTCCGCGGCCGCCGGACCCGCCCCGGCCAAAACCAAAACCGCGACCGTCGCCGCGCTCAAAAATTTAGCCACACACCCTCCCCCTTTTCAAAAGACCGGTTTTATTTTAGAGGAAAAAAACCGGTTTGGCAACAGGGTTGAATTGACACCCCGGTGGATTTCTAGTACCATCGCCTTTCAATGAAAATACGAACCGGACTTTTGTTTTTGGCCCTTCTTTTCTCGGCCGCCCAGGGCCTGCCGGCCGAACCGGCTTCCCCTTCCGGAAAAACGCCGGCGGCGGGCGAAATTTTCGGCGAAGCGGTCCCGCAGGCCGATTTCGATTTCGCCTACAAAACGACGACAACCTTTTCCCTCTCGGGCGGCGCGACCGAAACCGAGACCGACAGACGCCTCGAGGCCTGGAAGCACCTCATTCTCCTTCGCGAGGCCGGCCGGCAGAAAATCGAAGTGTCGCCGGAAGAGATCCAAAAGGAACTGTCGCGGCTCCTCGCCGAAAAAAACGTGACCTACGGCAGTTACGCCTATTACGAATGGGTGCGCGCCACGTTCGGGGAGGACGCGAAAACCTTCGAGCGGCGCATCAAAAACACGCTCAAAATCAAAAAGTGGCTCGACAAAACGCTGAACCCGCCGCCGCCGGTGATCACCGACGGGGCCGCCAAACAAAAATTCCTGAATCAGTACAACTCGATGAACACGGAATTCGTGAATTTTCCCACGCGCGAGGAGGCCGAGGCGTTTTACAAAAAAATGACGCCCAAAAAATGGGACGACCAGAAACAAAAAGACCCCAAGTTTTTCACGCCCACGGGCCACATCTCGCTCGAGGCCTACATCGATCTGTGGCAGGTCCCGCTCGAGGACTCCTACCGGATCCACGCGATGCGCCCGGAGGAAATCGCCGCACCCGCAAAGATGTACAAAGGTTACGGGGTCTTCCGCCTGAAGGAAAAAAAGGACGCGGACCTGAAAATCTACGACGACAGGAAAAAAGAGGAGTACTTCAGAGTTCTTAAACAGGTTTACCTGTACAACCACGGTCCGAAGATCGTCCAGGACCTTTTCAAAGAGGCCAACATGAAGGATTATGAACGCGACAAGATCATCGTGATGGAAACAAGCGCCGGAACGATCGAGATCCAGCTTTACACCGAAATCGCGCCGAAGGCTTGCGAAAACCTGATTCGGCTTTCCGAGAAAGGCGCTTACAACGGCACGGTTTTTCACCGCGTCATCAAAGGTTTCATGATCCAGGGCGGGGACCCCACCGCGACGGGACGCGGGGGCGAGTCGATCTGGGGAAAACCGTTTGAGGATGAATTTTCGGACAAGGCAGAGTTTAACCGAGCGGGACTTTTGGCAATGGCCAACCGCGGGCCGGGCACCAACGGCAGTCAGTTTTTCATCACGCTCGCGCCCACGCCGCATCTGAACAAAAAACACACGATCTTCGGGGAGGTGATCTCGGGTTTTGAGACGGTGCAAGAAATCGGGGACGCCGCCACGGACGCGAACGACAAGCCGAAAACGGATCAGAAAATTTTAAAGATGTCCCTCAAAAGATGGCCGGGGCAAAAATAAATTACTTTTGCCAATTCGTCACGTCGTCTTCGCTCTCCTGCCCGTCGTGGCCCAAAGAATAAAGGTCGTAGTCGTAGGTCCGGTGCGTGCCGGGGGACCGGTACTGGTACTCGCGGCCCCAGGGGTCGACCGGTTTTTTCTCGAGGTACGGTCCGTTCCAATTTCCGGCCGAGGCGGGTTTGGTCTGGAGCGCGGAAAGGCCTCCCTCGTCCGATGACGGGTATTTGCCGTTGTCGAGTTCGTAAAGTTTGAGCGCGGTGGCAATATTGGCGCTGATGTCCGCCTGAGCGGCGCTCACCTTCGCCTGTTCGGATCGCCCGGCCAGGCGCGGCATGACCATCGCGACAAGCGTGCCGATGATGATCACGACGAGCATGAGCTCAATCAATGTGAATCCGGCCCTTCCAATCGGTTTCCTCATTTTTTCTCCCCTTCTTTTAAACGCGCGCGAAATCATCCTCGAGACGGACGATGTCGTCCTCTCCCAAATAATTTCCGAGCTGGACCTCGATGAAAACGAGCGGCTTCTTGCCGGTGTTGTGGACGCGGTGGATCTCCCCCGCCGGCACCTCGGCGAACGACCCCGGCGCGACCGGAATTTTTTTCTCACCCAGGATCACGTCCCCCGCCCCCTCGACGAAAATCCATTTCTCGGCGCGCTTCAAATGTTTCTGGAGGCTGAGCCGGAGGCCCGGCGCCACCTCGACGCGCTTGACCTGAAAACCGTTTCCTTTGAATAAAATCTCATAACCGCCCCAGGGACGTTTTTCAGCCGCCATCGCCGCGCCGCCCCTCGAGCGCCTCCAGGTCCGCGTCGACCATCAGGCGCACGAGCGTCTTAAAATCCGTTTTGGGTTTCCAGCCCAGTTTTTTCCGGGCCTTGGAATAATCCCCGCAGAGAACGTTCACTTCGATGGGGCGGAAAAAGCGTTTGTCCACGCGCACGTATTTTCGGTAATCGAGATTGACGTAACCGAACGCCTCCTTCAAAAAATCCCGGATCGTGTGCGAGCGGCCCGTCGCGATCACGTAATCATCGGGCCGCTTTTGTTGAAGCATGAGCCACATCGCCTCGACATAATCCTTCGCGTACCCCCAGTCGCGCTTGGCGTCGAGGTTTCCGAGCACGAGCTCCTTCTGCAAACCTTTTTTGATCCGCGCGACGGCGAGCGAAATTTTGCGCGTCACGAACGCCTCGCCGCGGCGGGGAGAATTGTGCACATGAATTTTGCCGATGCCGCAATGGAATTCTCCCGATGACGTTTCCAAATCATAAAACCACCCGCCATAACCCGGCATTTCGATAATCTTTTTGACCTCCGTTGGACTTTTTTGAAGATGGTGAACCAAACAAGCCGATCCGCCGTTTTGAATCTTTCGTATGAACGTCCGTGAAATTCCTGTTTTTCGCTGAATTCCTCTCTGTGAAACATCGGCGGCCACCAGCTCCCGCACCGTGTTTTCTTTCCCTAGATTATCCGCGGGGGATAATAAATTTAGCGAATAAAATATCCGTCCGTCCTCCTTCGTTTCAACGGTCAGATTGATCCTTTGCTGGATGGTTTGATCGATCAAGTACCAAACTCCCATCGCCAAAGTCGCCGAATTCGTTTTAAAATTTTTAAACTCGTAGGTGCAGGGGTTGCTTTTCAGGCCGTCGGTGAGATTATACCCCTTCAGAAAGGCCACCATGACCGGCGGATCGGCATTCAAAACGGCCTTGGGAACACGTTTGGTCCGGTCGTGGTTATAAATATCAAGCGATCTTAGCCAGCCATTCCCGCCCTTCAGAAGGAGTTGCCCAACCACCTTTTCGGGCGCAAAGCCGGAACGGGACGGATAGTATTTTGTCTGGCCGCCCGTCACTCTTGACCATAAACCATTAAAATGATTTCTCACTTCCGGGCATGAATTCGTAAACTTTCCATGCAGACCCGTGCCGCGCTTCGCATAACTGATGCAGCCGTCACCGACCATCATTCCCATAAGCTCCGCTTCCTCTTCGCTTACGCGGCGTGCGCCGCCGGACGACGGATTGGGGAGGTCGATAATTTCGAGGTGATCACCGACGGCGACAGCGCCCGTCTCTTTCTCTCCCCCTCCTTCCATGAACGCCACGTGGCTTGAGGTAGCCATAAAAGCCCCTGACCGGGCGTTGATAAACTTTGGCTCTTTATTGTCTCTTTCAACATCATGCGGATAGGCGGATGCGTGTGTCACGTCGACCCACCCGCTTTTTCCCCACACGGATACACCCGAGACCGCCCGCGATTGATACTGCCGCTTGGATTCGTCAAAAGAAACGATTTCGCAAATCGGCTTAATATCTAACATTTCTTCGCCCTTATTTTTGCAAAACATCGGCATGAATGAAGCAATGGTCTCGTGATTGAACAAAATTCCGTTACAGGCGAAAAGGCCGTAACTTTCGCGGTAGTTCACCGTCGTCCAGTACGCGAAAAGTTTCGCGACCGCGTAGGGGCTCACCGGCGCGAAAGGCGTTTTTTCGTTTTGGGGGGTGATCTCGGTGCGGCCGTAAAGCTCGCTCGAGGAGGCCTGATAAAATTTGGCGCGCAGGCCCGTTTCCCGCATCGCCTCCAGAATCCGGAGGGTACCCACGCCGGTCACCTCGGCCGTGTATTCGGGAATTTCAAAACTCACCTTCACGTGGCTCTGCGCGGCCAGGTTGTAAATTTCATCCGGCCTCGCCGTTTGAAGGATGCGGTTGATGGAGCTGGCGTCATTCAGATCGCCGTAGAGGAGCGTGAAGCGTTTTTGCGTGGCGGGTTTGCGGTGAAGGTGATCGATGCGCTCGCGGTTCATCGTGCTCGACCGGCGCACGATGCCGGTGACGTGGTAGCCTTTTTCCAAAAGAAATTCCGCCAGGTACGACCCGTCCTGTCCGGTGATGCCGGTGATCAGCGCTTTTTTCATAAGTGCCCTGTCATTGTGAGTATGAATTTATCCTAAATGGAAAGGGGAGTCAATTTTTATCGCCTGGTTTTGACGCCGATTCGCGGGCAAAACGCCCGGATCTTACAGCGGCCGCAAAACGGAGAAATGGGCACGCAGAGGTTTTGGCCGTAAGTGACCAGAATATCATTAAAGGTGATCCAATAGCGCCTGGGCAAAATTTTTCGGAGGACACTTTCGGTCTCCTCCGGCGTGCGCGTTTTCACGAGCCCCCAGCGGTTGGAAATGCGGTGGACGTGCGTGTCCACGCAGATGCCCGGCTTGTTATAACTCAAGGTGACCACGAGGTTTGCTGTTTTCCTTCCCACGCCTTTCAGCGTGAGAAGACTGTCAATGGTATCGGGGACAGTCCCTCCGAAACGATCAATCAGATCGCGGCAGATGCCCAGCACATTTCGCGCCTTCGTGCGGTAAAACCCCACGGGATAAATCGCCTTTTCAATCTCACCGGCGCTCAGCCCGAGCATTTTTTGGGGGGTATCCGCCAGCCGAAAAAGGCGGTGGCTGGCCTCCTCGGTTGTTTTGTCCTTCGTCCGCAGGCTGAGGACGGTTGAGATTAAAATTTTAAAAGGGGCATTTTCCGAATGAAGAAAGGTGCCCACGACGGGCGCCTTCCATTGCGGAACTTCCCGCCTCAGGATTCTGAGCATCGCCGGCAAATCGGAGAGGATCTTTGGTTTTTTCATCGAAGGCTTATCATAACGCCCCGGAGGCCCTTTTGACAAACACGGAAAATAAGTGTTATAGTGCCCCGTATGTTGCAAACGGCTCTCCTCAAGGCTTCCTCGCTTCTTTTTCCCATGGAATGTGAAACCTGCGGCGCGCTTCTGTCCGCCGCGGACGGCCCCGGTTTGTGCGGGGCCTGCCGGAGGGAAATCCGGCGGATCGCTCCCCCCCTCTGCGCGGCCTGCGGGCGTCCCGTGCGGACCCGCGGCGGAAAATGCGCGCCGTGCCTGACCGAGCGTTTTCACTTTGACCGCGCGTTCGCGTGCGCGGTCTACGACGGAAAAATGAAAGAACTCCTCCACGCCTACAAATTCCACAAAAAACGCGCGTTAAAAAAATTTCTCGCGGCGATGCTGCTCGAGTGCCTCGCTTCGCGCCTGAGAGACCATTCCTTTCATTTTGTCCTGCCCGTGCCGATGGATCCCGGAAAATGGGCCACGCGCGGATTCAACCCCTCGGCGCTTTTGTCGGAGGAGATCTCGCGCAAGACCGGCATTCCCCACGACGGGGCGTCACTGGGCCGCTTCCGGTCCGATTCTCCTCAATTCAAACTCGACAAAAACGGGCGCGCGCAAAACGTGAAAGGCCTGTTTTGGGTGAACCATCAAACCTTCGCCGGTAAACGGCTTCTTCTCGTCGACGATATCCTGACGACCGGCCAGACGGCCTCGGAATGCGCGCGCGTGTTGAAAGAGTCGGGCGCGGCGGACGTGACCGTCCTCACCTGCGCGAGGGGCGTGTGAGGCCGTGAAAATCCTGCGCGATCACCTCCTGAAAGAATTCGCCGCGCAGTTTTTCTTTTCGCTCTCGACCCTGCTCATTATTTTTCTTTTGGGCCGGGGGCTCGTCCAGCTGGCCGATCTCATCTTCAACAAAGACGTCGACGTGTTTCTCGTGATCAAGCTTCTTTTTTTCTCGCTCCCCTTTATCCTGACGTTCGCGATCCCGATGTCCGTCCTCATCGCCGCGCTCCTCACGTTCGGAAAACTTTCGATCGACAACGAGATCACCGCCATGCGCGCCGGCGGGATCGGCATCGTGCGGATCGTGACGCCGCTGGTCGTTTTCATCGTCGTCCTCTGCCTGACCTCGTTCCTCCTTTCCGACAAGATCGCCTCCGTCACCCACTACACCTACCGCCGGCTGCTCACCCAAATGGGAATGGAAAGCCCGGCGGCCGCGCTCGAGGAAGGCACGTTCATCAAAAAATTCAAGAACTTCATCATTTTCATTTATCAAATCGACAAAAATAAGCTGAAGGGCATCCGGGTCTACCAGCCCCAAGAGGGCAAACCCACGCGCACGATCATCGCGCGGAAGGGCGAGCTCATTTCGATCCCCGAGAAAAATATCATCAAGCTCAAACTCATCCACGGCACGAGCGACGAGCCGGACGCGAAGGACCCCTCCAAACTTTATAAATTGACGTTCAACACCTACAACCTCCCGCTCAACGTTTCCGACGCGAAGGACAACGGGGAGCTCGGGAAAAAACCAAAGGACATGACGATCCGCGAGCTCCGCCAGGAGATCAAGCGGCTCGGGGAGGAAGGCGTCGAGGGCACCTATCCCCTGTCGGCGGAGATCCACAACAAGATCGCGATCTCTTTTTCGAGCCTGGCGTTTCTCCTGGTCGGTATTCCGCTCGGCATCGCGACGCGGCGCAGCGACAAATCCATGAGCTTCGGCATCGGCCTGGCCCTCATGACGGTTTACTGGACGCTCCTCATCGGCGGCAAGGCGCTCGCCCAAAAAGGGCTCGCCCCGCCGTTTTTGTCGCTCCAATTTTCCAATTTCGTGATCGGCGCCTGCGGCATTTATCTCTTCGGGAAACTCGCCCGTCACTGATGCGCATCCTCGACCGCTACCTCATCCGCGGGTTCGCCTATTCTTTCGCCGCCTGCCTGCTCCTCATTTTTATTTTGTTCGTCACGGTCGACATTTTCAATCACCTGGACGAATTTCTGAAAAACAGCGTGCGCCTGTGGGTGATTTTTTCCTATTATTTCTACCTCCTGCCGAATCTTTTCGTGCAGATCGTTCCCATCGCGACACTCTTGGCCGTCCTGTACACGCTGAGCGCCCTGAACCGCCATCACGAGATCATCGCGATGAAGGCCGGCGGGGTGAGCCCGCTTCACATTTTGTATCCTTATCTTTTCGCGGGGATGCTCATCAGTTTCTCGGCGTTTCTCATCAATGAAACCGTGGTCCCGCGCGCGTCGGTCACCTCCACCGCGATCCTGGAGGGCCTGATCGAGCGCGGAAAAAAAGACCTGTCGGACAAGGCGATCACCAACGTCACGCTGAACAGCGCCGACAACCGGATGATCTTCGCGCGGGAATATTTGATCGCCGGCCAAACCCTTTACGACGTGGTGATCCTCGAGGCCAACGCCAACCAGACTCTGAAGTCGAAGCTCGTCGCCAAAAAAGCGCGCTACGAGGACGGGCGATGGCTTTTATACGACGTGGTCCGCACCCGCATGGACCGGCGCGGGAACATGACGGGCGACCCGGTTTTCAGCGCCACGACCGAGCTCGAGATCCCCGAAAAACCCGAAGATTTGATCAGGAAAACGTCGCAGGTGGAGTTCATGAACGTGAAACAGCTGGGGAATTATATCTCCCATTTGAGCGGGGCTAAAATCGTCCAGCGCCTCTCGGTGGACCTCGAGACAAAGATCGCGTTTCCGTTCGTCAGTTTTATCGTGATGCTGATCGGGGCGGCGCTGGCGATGCGCACCCAGCGCGGGAGCGCCATGGTGGGAATCGGGACGAGTTTAGTGGTCGTGATCTTGTACTACGGACTGCATTCGATTTGCCTGGCGCTGGGAAAGGGAGGTTTTTTGACGCCGATGGTCGCGGCGTGGCTTACGAATTTTGTTTTTGCGGGAGTGGGAATTTACCTGATTCGCCGCGCCTCGTGATCAGGTGCCCGTCTCCCAGGCGGACAGGTACTCACGCTGTTTCGCGGAAAGCTCATCGACCTGCGTGCCCATGCTTTTTAATTTGATCCGGGCGATCTCCTTGTCGATATCCGCGGGAACGCGGTAAACTTTTTTCTCAAGCGAGCGGTGATGCCCGTTCATCCATTCGGCGGAAAGCGCCTGATTGGCGAAGCTCATGTCCATCACCATCGCCGGATGCCCCTCGGCGGCGCTCAGGTTCACGAGCCTCCCCTCGGCCAAAACATAAACGCGTCGGCCGTTCGGCAAAACGTACTCCCGGACGCATTCGCGCATGGCCCTTTTCTTCCGGGCTGTTTTGTCCAGTTCCGCCACGTCGATCTCCACGTCAAAGTGACCGGAGTTGCACACGATCGCGCGGTCTTTCATGCCGAGAAAATGTTCTTTGCGGATGACGCTCGTGTTGCCGGTCACCGTGATAAAAATATCGCCGTCTTTCACGGCCTCGCGCATCGGCATCACGCGGTACCCGTCCATCACCGCCTCGAGCGCGCGCAAAGGGTCGACCTCCGTCACAATGACCCGCGCGCCCATGCCGCTCGCGCGCGCCGCCACCCCGCGCCCGCACCAGCCGTATCCGCAAACGACGACGGTGGAACCGGCGATCAAAACATTTGTCGCGCGCACGATGCCGTCGAGCGTCGATTGACCGGTGCCGTAACGGTTGTCAAAAAAATGTTTCGTGTCGGCGTCATTGACCGCCACGATGGGAAAGAGAAGCCGCCCCTGAGCCTCGAGGCTTCTCAAGCGGATCACGCCGGTCGTCGTCTCCTCGGTGCCTCCCAGGACATTCCGGAGATATTTTTCCGGCTCCTTGTGTATCGCCGAGACCAGGTCCGCGCCGTCGTCCATCGTGATATTCGGCCGGTGATCGAGCGCCGCATAGATGTGGGAATAGTAGCTTTTCCGGTTTTCTCCTTTAATGGCGAAAACCGAAATGCCGTGGTCTTTCACGAGCGTGGCGGCGATGTCGTCCTGCGTGCTTAAGGGATTTGACGCCACGAGTACGACGTCCGCGCCGCCGGCCTTTAGGGCCAGCATGAGATTGGCCGTCTCGCAGGTCACGTGCAGGCAGGCCGAAATTTTTAATCCGCGGAGGGGTTTTTCCTTCGAGAAACGCCTGGTGATGAGCCCCAGAACCGGCATTTGCGTCGCGGCCCACTCCATGCGGGAGAGGCCCTTCGGCGCCAGACGGCTGTCCGCAATGTCGTGTTTCACCTAGAGGGCCTTTCGCAATTCGGGCACCCGGTCGATTTCTTCCCAGGTGAAGCCTTCTTCGTTGCGCCCGAAGTGACCGTAGGCCGCGGTCTGTTTGTAAATGGGCCGGCGGAGTTTCAGATCGCGGATAATGCCGGCCGGGGTCAGGTCGAATTTTTTGAGAATGAGTTTTTTAATTTCCTCGTTCGAATGCCGCCCGGTGCCGAAGGTGTCCACCATGAGCGACACGGGTTCGGCGATGCCGATCGCGTAGGCCACCTGGATCTCGCAGCGCTCCGCGAGTTTGGCGGCCACGATATTTTTGGCGATGTACCGCGCCATGTAGGAAGCCGAGCGGTCGACCTTCGTCGGATCCTTTCCGGAAAACGCCCCGCCGCCGTGCGCGCTGACCCCGCCGTACGTGTCGGCGATGATCTTCCGCCCCGTGAGACCCGTGTCGGCCTGCGGGCCGCCGACCTCGAAACGGCCGGTGGGATTGATAAAAATTTTTGTTTTCTTGTCGATGTAATGCGCGGGGATGACGCTTTCGATCACCTCTTTCCGGATATCCCGCGAAATATTTTTTAACTTCGCGGACCCCTCATGATGCACGCTCACCACGATCGCGTCCAGACGCGCGGGCTTCCCGTCGTGATACTCCACGGTGACCTGGGATTTCCCATCCGGCCTGAGGTAGGAAAGGACTTTATTTTTTCGCAGTTCCGCCACGCGGCGGGTGAGCCGGTGCGCCAAAGAGATCGAAAGCGGCATGTATTCCGGGGTCTCGTTCGTCGCGTAACCGAACATCATGCCCTGGTCGCCCGCGCCGCCGGTGTCGACCCCGCGCGCGATGTCGGGCGACTGCGCCTGAATGGAAGTCACCACCGCGCAGGTCTGATAATCAAATCCGTAAGCGGGATTGTCGTAACCGATCTGCCGGATGGTTTTGCGGACGATCTTGGGGATCTCGACGTAGCACGAGGTCGTGATCTCGCCCGCGACGAATGCCAGGCCCGTCGTGACGAGCGTCTCGCAGGCCACGCGGCCGTTGGGGTCCTTTTCGAGGATCGAGTCCAAAACGGCGTCGGAAATCTGATCGGCCACTTTATCGGGATGGCCCTCGGTGACGCTTTCCGACGTGAAAAAATACTTATTCGCTTTTGTGGACAAGAACTTTCTCCTTTATATTAAATTTTTTGATGGAACGAACGACCGGCTTCCTCAAGCGACCGAATGTCGCCGATATCATACCACGAGCCCGAAAAGAGAAAACCAAATATTTCGGTCCGTTTCAAAAGCCACCGGATATAATGCCCCGGCGCGTCCTGGGATTCCTTTTCATTCAGGTATTCGCGGACAAACCCGAGAGAATTTTTCGGAAAATAATAAATCCCCATCCCGATGAGGCTCGTTTTCGGGTGAGCCGGTTTTTCCTCAAGGGCCGTCACGCGGCCCTCCGCGCCGGTCTCCATGACGCCGTATTTGCCGGCGGCCAAATTTTTATCCCGGATGTCGTGGAGCCCGACGGAAACGGCGTTCTTTTTTTTCTCCGCGAAGGAAATAAATTTGCCAAAACTCTCGTCGAAAATATTGTCGCCGGCCAGCACCAATAAATCCGTTTGAGTCCCGACGGTTTCGAGCGCGAAACCGACGTCCCCGATGGCGCCCAGCCGGTTTGCGTTTGATGTCGTGCCGTCGTTCAACACGCGGACCGGGACGCGCACGCGCGCGCCTTTCGCCCACGCCTCGAGCGCTCCGAAAAATTTCGCGTTGGTCACCACCGCGATCTCGTCAAGGCCCGCGGCCTCTTCCAATTTCCCGCACAACCAATCCAGTATCGGCCGGCCGGCGACCTCGAGAAGGCACTTGGGCCGGTCCAGCGTCAGCGGATAAAGCCGCGTCGCGTAGCCGGCGGCCAGGATCAGCGCCTTCACGAAATTTTCTTAGCCTGCCTGAGCTTCAAATAATTCACGACCTCCAGACCCGTGTTGAGCGTCAAGACGTGGTCCACGATCTCGCGCGCCTCGGCGTAGCCCATCGAGCGCACGATCTTTTTGATTTCGGGGATCATCACCGGCGAGGTAGAGATCTCATCCATCCCCAACCCCAGAAGCACCGGCGTCAGGAGGGGGTCGCCGGACATCTCGCCGCAAATCCCCACCCAAATGTTCTTCGCGTGGCCGTTGTCGATGATCGTTTTCAGGAGCCTCAACACCGCCGGGTGGGCGGGCTCGTAGAGATAGGCGATTTTTTCGTTGATGCGGTCGACGGCCAGGGCGTATTGGATGAGGTCGTTGGTGCCGATGCTGAAGAAATCCACCTCCGACGCCAAAATGTCGGACGTGAGCGCGGCCGAGGGGATCTCGATCATTGCGCCCACTTCCATTTCCTTGTCAAAGGGGATCTTTCTTTGACGCAGTTCCCCTCTCGCCTCCTCGAGCAGTTTGTTGGCGTCCTGCACTTCCGAAATGCCCGAGATCATCGGATACATCATGCGCAATTTCCCGTGGGCGCTGGCGCGCAGGATGGCCCGAAGCTGAACCTTAAAAATCTCGGGGCTGGCCAAACAAAAACGGATCGCTCGCCATCCCAGAAACGGATTCATCTCGTGGGGCATTTCCAGATGCGACAAAAATTTGTCCCCGCCCAGATCAAACGTGCGGACCACCACGGGCTTCGGCGCCATCTGCATCACCACTTTTTTGTACGCCTGGTACTGCTCTTCCTCGGTCGGAAGGTCGGGACGGTTCATGTACAAAAATTCCGTGCGGTAAAGCCCGATCCCGTCCGCGCCGTGGGAGAGAACCGACGGCGTCTCCTCCGGCAATTCGATGTTCGCGGCCAGCTCCAACCGCCGCCCGTCGAGGGTGACGCAGGGCAGGTCTTTAAATTTTTTGAGCGCCTTGCTGAATTCGAGGAAACGCGCCTGTTCCTGCCTGAACTTCTGGACCTCGGCGGGAGAGGGGTCCACTACCACCACGCCTCGGATGCCGTCCAGGATCACGGTGTCGCCGTTTTGGATCTGGCGGGTGGCCGTTTCGAGTCCCACCACGGCCGGGATCTCGAGGGATTTGGCCATGATCGCGGTGTGCGAGGTGCGGCCGCCGATGTCGGTGGCGAAGCCCACCACGTTCTTCCGGTGCATCACCGCGGTGTCGCTCGGCGACAAGTCGTAGGCGACGACGATCACCTTTTCTTTCAGTTCGCTCAGGGCCGTCTTCTGCTCGCCGACGAGATGCCGCAGGATGCGCCGGCCCACGTCGGTGATGTCGCTCACGCGCTCGCGCAGGTATTCGTCGTCGATCTTCAGAAACGACTGCACGTATTTTTTTAAGACCTGGGAAAAAATGTATTCGGTGTTGAGCTTTTCCTTTTTGATCCGCCCCATGACTTCTTCGATGATCGCGCGGTCCTCGAGCACCATGAGGTGGGCGTTAAAGATGTCGCCGTGTTCCTGGCCCATTTCGCGGGACACCTTGTCGCGGATATTCAAAATCTCCGCGCGCGTTTCCGTCAGCGCGTCCTGAAGCCGCGTGATCTCGCGGGGGATCGCGGACTCCTTGATGGACTTTTTGGGAACATTCATCTCCTCGCTGTCCACCAGAAGCACCTTCCCCATGACGATGCCGGCGGAGGCGGCGATGCCTTTTAAGGTTTTCATGACGCGGGCTCCTGATCGGTTGTTAAAAATTGTTGAAGTTCCTTCATCATCGTCTCGGCGTCGGGGCCGCTGATTTGAATTTCAATCACACTGCCCTCGTGCGCGGCCAGCGTCATGAGGCCCATGATCGATTTTCCGTCCACCGCTTCCCCGCCTCTGCGGACCGTGATGTCCGATTCAAATTGATTGGCGATCTTGACGAATAGAGACGCCGGGCGGGCGTGAAGCCCCTGGGGATTGGTGATTTTTATTTTCTTTTTGAGAATCACGGCTGTCCCACCGTCAGTTCAAACGTCTCGATTCCGGTTTGTTTGGGTTTCAGCAAAAGCGGCCTCTGCAGAAGGACGCCCAATTCCTGAAAATTTTTCTCCATGCCGCCTTCCGATCCCGAAACGGTCTCGACGGCCGCGGCCAAGAGATGCGCGGGGGCCGCGCTTTGAATCCGGATCGGGATCTGCCGCCAGGAGTCGTGGAGCGTCCACTCGCGGACGTCTTTTTCCGAAAGTCCTTTGGCCGCGGCCGTTTCGCCGATGGAAAAATTGAATTCCGGGGCAAAAACAAAACGGACATTCTCGCGCCCCTCATTCCGGATGCGGTAGGTGACCCGGATGCCCGACCGGCCGCGCGGCGCCGCCGTTTTTTTCACGGTCAGAGGAATCCGCCTGTCCCCTGTCCGGATAAATCCCTTCCTTTCAAAAAAAATCGCGGAGGCCCCTTTGTCTTTTTTGATCGAGGCCTGGTAGCGCCTGTCGACAAAATCCCCGATTTCGCGATAGGCGGCTTTTTGGAATGTCTCCCCATCAATGACCTCCTCAAAAAAATGATCCATGAAAGAGAGCCGCCTGTACGGATCGTAATAAAGGTGCTGTTCCAGACCGCTCTCTTTGGCGCCGAGCATGTCGTGAATCGAAAGCGGCTCGGCGGCCGTCCCCGCGCCGGCGGAGACAGCGGCCGCGCGATTTAAGGCCCTGTGATAAGGCTCGGCCTGCCTTCTCAGGTTGCACAGGAGGTTCGCCGATTTCGGCAGATAGTCCAGTTCCTCCAGGGCCCCGCCGCATTCGGCATTAAAAAACCACGCCGCGTCCTTTTGTCTCAGGACCCAGCGCCTTCCCGAATCGATTTTCTCCGCGCGCGCCCGGGCGCCGCCGGTCTCGATCCGTTTCTCCGCTTCAATTAAATTTTCAAAAACCGCCGCGCGCAGGTGATGCAGATAGAGGCCGCCGAAAACGCCGTGCCAGTAGCCGCAGTTGCACTCGGCGCGGTACAACGCCCGGACGGCCTCTTCCCGGTCATGCCCGGAGCCGTTTCGCGAAGGCATCTCCTGGACTTTGCGGCTGACCTGCCACATGCGGTTTTTCATGTAGAGGCTCTCGGGGTACTTTTCAAAAAAATTATAAAAACGGCCGCCCGACCATTCCATCATCTCGGTGTAGCTCGCGTGGGGGATCCGCACCGTCCGTTCCGGCCGGAAGCGCCGGCGGATTTCCTTGAAGGAAACGATCTCAATCGAATCGTCCGCTTCCAAAAGCCTGAAAAATTCATCGAGCCACCCCTCCTCGTACACCCAGCGGTGGGTGCCGGGCCACAGCCCGAATTTTTCGCAGTCATCGGCGAAGACGACCACGTTTTCGCCCGCCGTCTCCGCCGAACGGATAAGATCGATCGCCTCTTTGGCCTTTCGAAAGGGCATCAGGTAGCGCAGGTCTTTGCTGGAGGCGAATAAATCAAGGCCCTCCTTGCCGTCCTCGGAACGGTAATAATGCGTGACCGGCGCGTGGATGCCCGCCTTTTCGAAATGAAAATCGTCCAGGATCGTGTACGCGACCCCCGCCTGGCTCAAAGGCCGGACCAGTTCCGGATCCCACACGCGCTCGGTGAGCCACGCGCCCTCCGGGTCCACGCCGAAAAGCGACACGAGGCGCTCGCGCATGAGATGGATCTGCCCGGCCAGATCCTTCCGCGGGATCATTCCGTAAATCGGCTCGTAGTAGCCTCCTCCCAAAAATTCGATCTGCCCGCGGGAAAAGAGCGCGCGCAGTTTCCCGATGAATTCGGGTTTATTTTTCTCCAGCCAGTCGAGAAGGCTCCCCGAAAGGTGACAGCTGACTTTCACGGCCGGGTGTTTCCCGAGCACCTCAAAAAAAGGCCGGTAGGACTTTTCGTAGGCCTCGAGAAAGACGTGCTCAAAATTTCCCACCGGTTGATGGGCGTGCACGCAAAAAATAAACGGCTTAGCGGGACTTCGCATAGGCGGCGGATCTTCTTTCCTTGGTCAGGCGCGCTTTTTTGGAATCGGCCACGATGTCCATGATCAGCTTGGAAACTTTTGGCGAATTGTGACGGATCATGTCGGAGGACGCCACGAGATTGGACTCGATCACCGTGTAGCCCAGGCCGCGTATCTTCGCGGCGTCGGACGCGACGGGAAACGCTTCCTCGTTCGCGTATTTTTTGAGCGTGTTCTGCGGGATCTGCCCCGAGTGAACGATGACGTGGCTCAAGACATCCGGACGCGAATGCTCCACCAAAACATTCACGTGATCGAACGCGTTCAGGCGGTCCGTCTCGTGGGGCTGGGTCATGACGTTGCAAACGTAGATCTTGGGCGCCGGCGATTCAGCCAGCGCGCCGGCCAAGTCCTCGATCAGAAGATTCGGGAGAAGGCTCGTGTAAAGGCTCCCCGGGCCGATCACGATCGCGTCGGCGTTTTGGATGGCGCTGAGAGCATCCTCGGTGGCGCCCGAGCCCTGGGGTTTCAAATAAAGCCGCTCGATGGGGCTGGCCACTTTTGAAATAGAACTCTCGCCTTCGGTGACCGTGCCGTCTTTGTGATGCGCGACCAGCGACACGCGCTTCAGCGTCGAGGGCACCACTCGCCCGCGGATGGCGAGGATCTTACTGGATTCCTTGATCGCCTTTTCAAAATCGCCGGTGACTTTGAGCATCGCCAGAATGAATAAATTTCCGAAATTATGCCCTTCAAATTCCCCGGATTCCTGAAAACGGAATTGAAAAAGATCGCTCATCATCGGTTCGGCGTCGGCCAGCGCCACCAGGCAATTCCGGATATCCCCCGGCGGCGGGATATTGAACTGACTGCGCAGGCGCCCGGACGAGCCGCCGTCATCGGCGACCGTGACCACCGCGGTGATGTTGGAGGTGTGTTCCTTCAGGCCGTGGAGCAGGACCGCCAGGCCCGATCCCCCGCCGATCGCGACGACACGCGGTCCCCGCTCGAGGTACCGCTTTTGGTACATGATGTTGACGAGCTCGCCTTCGCGCTCGGGCAACAAGACCGTGACGACGGATTTGATGATCTTGCGGATGCTGATGGCGACCAGGCTCGCGCCCAAAAGGACCAGGAGGCTTCCGCTGGTTTTTTGCACCGCCGTGATGGTCAGCACAAATCCCATGGAACATAAAATAATTCCGAAACAACACAGGAGCACCCAGCGCTTGATGCGCATGCCCGGGTACAGCCATTTAAACAAACCCATGGTTTGCCTTTTTTGGTTTAAGGTCTCTTGGCGTCTTCTTCGCGGATGAGCTTGAAAATGGCTTTTTCGTCCGTGAGAGTTTTGAGGGATTCTCTGAAAAACTTGTCTTTCAGGAGGCGCGAGATGCGGGCGAGGCCTTTCAGATGCGGGCCCGCGGAATCTTCGGGAGCCACCAGGAGAAAGAAAATATAAACCGGCTCGCCGTCGAGCGCGTCAAAATTGAGCCCCTGGTGGCAGATGCCAAAGGCGCCGACCAGTTTTTTGACGGCGTCGCTCTTGCCGTGAGGGATGCCCACGCCCTGCCCGATGCCCGTACTGCCGAGCGACTCGCGGCCGAGGAGAACCTTGACCAGTTCTTCCTTATTTTTCATCCCTTCCGCCTTCGCGAGAAGTTCCACGAGTTCGCGGATCACCCCTTCTTTGTTCGTCGCCTTCAAATTGGCGCTGACGGCTTTTTCATTCAAGAACTCTGCGATTTTCATCCTGTGAGCGATCTCCTTTTTAATGACCCATTAAAACGAGCGGGAGACGAGATTCGAACTCGCGACCTCAACCTTGGCAAGGTTGCACTCTACCACTGAGTTACTCCCGCTTTAAAAGAAAGAAGCCTGTCTTCTGATTTCTGTAGCGAATCCTTCTCTGACGTTCATGGGGACAGACCGGGACGATCTTCTCAATTGATCCGTCAATGAATACAATTCTTCTTTTGGAAATTTTTGAGACAAGACAAAAACCTGCATGGCTAAATCATAGGCCATCCGGTAAACCTTTAGTCCCTTGATTCCTCTAATTTCTACAGCCGCATCAGACATTTGATTTTGGTTTTTCTTTTCCTGTCTTCTGTTTTCTGTCTTCTGATTTCTGTCTCTTAATGGGCGGAAGAGGATTTGAACCTCTATGGGTTTCCCCACGAGCTCCTAAGGCTCGCGCGTCTGCCAGTTTCGCCACCCGCCCTAAAAGCTGCGCCCTGAAGGGATCGAACCTTCGACATGCTGATTAAGAGTCAGCTGCTCTACCAACTGAGCTAAGGGCGCCAATGATTTAACGGTCAACCTAATACCAATCCTCCGCCACGAAGCATGGCGGATTGCCTTCGGCAAAACTGAGCCGGCGGCGCGAAACTTTTTACAGGTGGAAATGAGTATTTTATCGAAAATCACGGGCCCTGACAAACTTTAAAATCTACTCCTCGGGCGGCTTGATTTTACGGAATTCGAAATAAAGCCAGAAATCATAGACGATCTTGATCGCCGGCCCGATCAAAATCGGCAGGGATAATGAAACAGCCCCCAGGCGGCCCGCGATCATGGGCGCCACCCCCCACGCCACGCCCCGCGTCAGGTTCGTGGCCGCGGCCGCGCCCACCCTTTCGTGCGGCTTCACGATAGCCATCAGATAGGATTGGCGCGTCGGCACGTCCATTTCGACGAGCGATTCGCGTAAGACAAACAAAATGACCGCGACCGTCAAATTTGGCATGAACGGGATCGTGAGAAGCAAAAGACTCGACGGGACGTGCGTGAAAACCATCGTGTTCAAAAGCCCGATGCGCCGCGCGATCCACGCGGCCCCGAAGTGAGAGAGCATGTTCGCCGCGCGGGCAAAGAAAAAAAGCGGGCCGAGCAGTGATTCATCCGCGCCGAACCGTTTAAAAAACCAGAAACCGACCAGGGCCGTCGTGAGAAACCCGCCGCCCAGACTGTCGAGGCCCGACAAAAGCGCGAAGCGCCGGATCACCGGCCGGGAGTGGCCGCTCGCCGGGATCCCGGGGGTCTCGACTCCGTCGGGGTCCATCGCGCTCGAAAGGCCCAAAACCAAAAGGCCCGACAAAAAACACAAAAAAGCGTAAACCAGCCACGTCCATTCGTAGGAGGCCAGACGCCCCGCCCCCGCGCCGAGGCGAAAGAGCGCCGGCAGTCCGCCCAAAAGAGCGCCGAGCGCGTGTCCCGCGTCGATGGTCGCGTTGTACCAGGCAAAAACTTTGGTGCGGCCGGTGTCCGGCGCGGTCCTCGGAAGAATGGCCTGTTCGATCGCCCCCGCCGGGCCCTTGTCGCGACCCATCCCGTTCACCATGCCGAAAAAGGCCGAGACGACGAGCAGGGAAATATTTCTTGAAAAAGCAAACGCCAGTCCCCCGCCCACCATGAAAAGCGACAGCGCCACGAGCACCAGCCTTTTGGGAAGGTGTTTCGAGACAAAGAGAATGACAAGGGTCCCCATCGCCGCGCCGATGAGGCCGATGGAAATGAGAAGCCCGATGAGCGGGACATTCCACCCCATCGCCGAGAGATGAATGGCGATGATGACCCCCGACAGGCCCACCGCCGCCGCCCGCAGGCCCGCCGAGGCCGAAATGAGAAGCCTGTCTTTGATGTTTACCATTTAAAGAACTTTGAGAGTTTCATGGGGGTATTCTACTGCCAGGAAGGAAATTAGTCTAACATCTGCCAGAAAAGGCTTGGCGCGGGGCCCGATGAACATGCGGCCAAAGAAAGATTTGATCCTATTTTATCACCTGCTTGATTCGTTCCTTATCCTCATTTTCCTGATCGGCCTTGAAATAAATCTCTATGAACAAAATTTTGTCTTCTTTCGGGTAATGAGCATAGACAACGCGGATACCACTCGCCGCGCCCTTGCCTTTTAGGGCTTTACAAGCAAATTTCTTGGCTTTATATACTTTAGGATATTCAAATCCAAGTCCAGAGATTTGAACAATTCCGAGATTTTCTTGGCCAAGCTTGTGGAATGCTTTTAAGGCCGTATTCTTGAAAGTTTTTAAATCTGACTCGAGGGAAGAGAATCTTTTGAGTTTTTTGAGATCTCTTTGAAATTCGGGCGAATCAACAACTTCACTAAACAGCGCCTTCGGCGTCTCCATAATCTCTCACAGAGTATTGGGGTGTGCGATAGAAGACGGACTCATAATCGATTGGCACTTGCTCTTCAGTCGTCACCCAGGGGATATCTCCGTGTGAGTATTCGCTGATTTGGCGTGCTCCCATATGAGAAAGTCTTTCCAACACTTCATCAATTAGCTTGATCTCATTACCTTTAAGATTCGACAGGTCCGGCTCACGATTGGGAATGTATTTCTTCTGATCATATCCCGCACGCTGGGATTTTATTGGAGTAATATCACCGGATTCAACCATTTTACTAAGGATCTTTGCTGACTCCACCGGTGTGGGTCCAAACTTGTTCTTAATGTAGGTCGCCCCAATAAGGTGTTCCTCATATTTTTCATAAAAATCAAAATCAACAAAATACAAAAGTTTCCAAATCACTGTCTCGCCGACGTTCGGCCTGGACCCTACGCGGTTCAGAATATATAGAAGGACTTCTTTGAACTTATCGACTTTAATTTCGGGAACGCTAATACGCATTTCAGGAATTTGCTTTTTTTTGGCGTCCTTCTTCTCTTCCAGGATAACCTCTATATCCTTCTGAAGGTCCAGAAGAACATCCGTTGAGATTTCAAACACTTTGGAAAATCTAACCAATTCCTCGGCGTTGACTTCGCGTTGGGCGTTCTCGATCTGCGTCAAAGCGACACGATGAAGACCCACGCGCTCTGCCAGCTCTTCTTGCGATAAGTCGCTTGCTTCGCGCAGAGCTTTAATGCGCTGTCCCAGACTTTTTTGAAATTCGGATTTCTTGCTCTTATCCATGGTTGTTTACCCTAACGATTGGAGTATACCATATGTACTAAAATATTACAACTATTTGTTTTATTATGATACGTTCAAATTTCCGCTATTTACCGGACGACGTTCCACAGAGAGAGATTAGCCAATAACTTATCTGACGTCTCCCTCACGGACGTCGTCCGGTTTACTTGTACCGGACTTCGTGGTTGGGCGTCAGTTCCCAGCGGCCTTTGACGACTTTGTCGTCTTCTATCAGTTCATTTAGCTTGGTCAGCCTCAATCAAGCGCCCCCACGGTCCTGTCATATTCCTGGTATAGCTTATCAATTTTTTCCCGGGGAAGCTTTTGATTTAACGCGATCCAGTCGATGGCCAGTTTCCGGCGGATGACGTCTCATCAGGCGGAATTATCCATTTAGAGACCTGACCTTATTATGCTCGTTTGGGTTGAAAAGAATAGAACTTCGGGTTCTTCTTATGATGAAGAGGATGATAACGGTTATTAAGCCCGATTGAATTAAAAATAAATTACTACTGAACTTTCACTATTTAATGGATACTAATCCTACTATGAGTTATCATGAGGGGTACACCGGAGGACTCTATGAGACCCCATGGCAAACCCCAAATGCTGGAAAAACGGCGGCGTCTGGCCGTCCGCTTGTTGAAA